>JASHQD010000316.1 GCA_030037755.1 Terriglobia bacterium | reverse complement strand
GATCGGCGGCGGTGAGCTTCGGCGGCCGACCCGCCCGAGACGTGCGCTTCAAGGCCTCGGCTCCGCCTTGCTTCAACTGCCGGGCCCAACGGTTGACGGACTGGCGGTGCACTCCGACTCGGCGTGCGACTTCGGCCTCCGCCAGACCTCGATTGAGCAGCTTGGCCGCCTTCAGGCGTCGCTGCTTCAAAATCAGTCTGACGAGTGGCACGCTTACGACGATTTACAGCTTTTGCTCACAAAGCGCCTGCACGGACGGCTCGGAGCCCGAGGCGGTGGTCCAGGGCACTAATGGAGACTTCTACGGGACAACCTACTCGGGCGGGACAAGCGACCGGGGCACGGTGTTCAAAATCACGCCAAGCGGCACGCTGACGACGCTGTACAACTTCTGCTTGGAAAGCGATTGCACGGGCGGCCTGTGGCCATTCGCAGGGCTCGTCCAGGCCACCGATGGGAACTTCTATGGCACAACGTCGGACGGCGGCGCCGACTTCGCTGGTACGGTCTTCCGAATCACCCCAGATGGCGTGCTGACGACGTTGCACAATTTCGCTGGTTACCCGAAGGACGGGTCGGCACCGGAGGCGGCGCTCGTGCAGGACACCAATGGAGCCTTTTACGGGACAACGCATTGGGGCGGCACAGAAGGGAGTGCCTGTCCTCGCTACCTCATGGGATGTGGCACGGTGTTCGGTCTGTCTGAAGGCCTGAGCCCGTTCGTGAAAACCGAGCCGACATCGGGCGCCGTTGGAAGGCCGGTCAAGATTCTGGGCAGCGACTTGACCGGCGCGACCAGCGTCACGTTCAACGGTACTGCGGCGACATTCACCATCGTCTCGCCGTCGTTGATCACCACCACCGTGCCTGCAGAAGCCACCACCGGCACAGTCCAGGTGATCACGCCCGGCGGGACGCTTTCGAGCAACGTGCCGTTCCGCGTGATTCAGTAGCTCGCGGCCCGTGATAAACTTCGGGTACGCCATCTCGCGATAAGGATGATGCAAACGTGACGGTGACCATCGACATTCCCGACGAAATCGCCAGTGAATTGGCTGCGGCCGGTGAGGAACTTCCCCGCGCGGCTCTGGAAGGCCTGGCCGTGGCGGGCTTCCGCCGCGGTATGCTGACACAGCTTCAGGTAGGGCGGCTGCTCGGCCTGACGCGGGTTCAGGCGGAAGACTTCCTGGCAGACCATCTGGCGCTCTACGACTACGATCCTGCCGAGCTCAGCCGGGAGGCTGAGGCGCTGGCCAAGCTCGACCGGCGGCCAACGGATTTGAACGCTGTGTTTGACGGCGTGCATATCGACCATGCATAATGTGCATATGAGGACGACACTGATCATTGACGAGAAGCTTATCGCGCGCGCGCAGGAGTTGACGGGAATTCAGCAGAAGGCGTCCCTGGTTCGTGCCGGCCTGGAGGCTTTGATCGCACGCGAAGCCGCCCGGCGGCTGGCGGCGCTGGCCGGCACTGAGCCTGGATTGCAACCCGTCCCCAGGCGGCGCAACCGCGTCACGCGATGATCCTCGTTGACACCTGCGTCTGGATCCAGCACTTTCGCAAGAGCCCATCGGACCTCACGCCCCTGCTGGAGAAGGGCCTCGTCCTGACGCACCCTTTCATCGTCGGCGAACTGGCCTGCGGGAGTCTGAGGAACCGCGCCCGAGTGCTCGAGGATCTTCAGACCCTTCCTTCTGCGGCCCTGGCGACCGAGAGTGAGGTTATGCGCTTGATCGAAACTCGCCGTCTCTGGAGCTCGGGAATCGGCTGGATCGATGCTCACCTGCTGGCTTCCGCGCTCATCTCCAATTGCGAGTTTTGGACCTTGGATGCGAGGCTGGTTCGGGCGGCATCGGCTGCCGGCGTGAGGCGTTTTCCCAACATCAAACCGTAAACAGCTCACTGTTGACTGTCGACTGTTGACTGTCGACTTCGACTCCGTCTGGTTGTCATTCGCCTCCACTTGTGATATGAGAACTTGGACTTCGCATGCGGAGGAGAATTATGCGATCCGTTACATCGCTAGGCAACACAATCGCGATGGGGGGAGTCGCGCTCAGCTTCGTTTTTCTGGCCGGCCGGCCGGCGCGGGCCCAGGCGCCCGCCTGCCAGGATGAGGAAACGGTGGCGCAGAGCATGGTTCAGGACGTGGCCGCCAGCGTGGACTCGATCAGGAAAGAAAGCGAGAGCGACTTCGAATCGAAGTATCACCAGAAGGGCTTGACCAACAAGCTGACGTTCGCGCTGACTTCGGTCGACGGCGCCGTGCAGTGCCTGACCAAGGCCAGCGGCGACACCAGCGCCGCGGCTCGTAAGGATGCCGAATCGAAGCTGAAGACGAAGCTGACCGACTATCGCACTCAGCTCAAAGAGAAGACCGACCCTAAGGCCGCCAAAGAGCTGATTGCCACCTTCGACTTTCCCGCGGCTGCCGTGACGGCATCGAAGTAGCGAGGGATCGGCGCGTGCCACGACTTCGCATCATCAGCAGCCGCACTGTATACAAAGGGCGCGTTGTAACGCTCAAAATCGACGAAATCATCGAGCCGAGCGGCGTCCATGCGACGCGCGAGGTAGTGGCCCATGGCGGATCGGTGGTGGTGATTCCCCGCCTGGCCGATGGAAGCATCGTTCTGGTGCGGCAGTACCGTTATGCCGCACGCCAAAGTCTGTGGGAACTGGTAGCCGGTGGGCTCGAGGCGGGTGAGACGGTCCTCGCCGCCGCCCGGCGCGAGCTGCTGGAGGAGACCGGCTACCGTTCCCGCAGGGTGCGCCACCTGTTCAGCTTCTATCCCAGCCCCGGCGTCCTCACTGAGCGCATGCACGTGGTGGAAGCGCGCGATCTGACGCTAGCGACGGCCATGCCGGAAGAGGACGAGCGTATCGAAGTCGGACGCTTCCGCGAATCGGAGCTGCGCCGCATGATGGAATCGGGCAAGATTTGCGATGGCAAGACGCTCATCGGGCTGATGTGGATCTTTCAGGACTGGCCGCCTGCGAGGAAGGGTTCAGGCCGGCGATAGGCGGCCTCCGCCAAGGGAGTCAGCCCGGACATAGGCCCACAGTTCCGCGCGGCGGGGCAACGGCTGGCCCTTGCTTCGGCGTCAGACGTCACTCGGCTGACCATTCACCCTTTACCACTCAACATTGCAAATTCCAGATTCCGGATTATCCCCACTTGTTTGCCACATCTTGACAGTCATAATGAGCAGTGCTATCGTCTCTGTTGTAGCGGCGCTCTATGAGCGCCGGTTGCGCCGAAAAGCCGGCGCTCATAGAGCGCCGCTACAGCAGCCGAATATGGAGAATCGCATGAACGATACCAACACCGACGTCATCCAGGGCACGCTGGACATGCTGATTCTCAAGACGCTGAGTCTCGGACCGCTGCACGGCTTCGGCATCGCGCGCCGCGTCGAGCAGGTGTCGCGCGGCGTGTTCAAGGTAAATCCCGGGTCGCTCCTGAGCGCGCTGCAGCGCCTGGAGCGCGCCGGCTGGCTCGATTCCGAATGGCGCCAGACGGAGAACTCGCGCCGCGCCAAGTTTTATGCGCTCACTCGTTCCGGAAAGAAGCAGCTTGAGGCCGAGACCGCGGACTGGAATCGCCGTGCTTCGGCGATCGCGCGTCTGCTCAAAGCGGAGGGATGAAACATGTCATTGTGGCGCCAGATTACGCGTGGTACGCGCGCGCTTGCCAATCGATCCGCTGCCGACCGGGAAGTGAGCGACGAGGTCGCGCATTATATCGATCAAGCGACCGCCGATCTGATCGCGCGCGGACTATCTCCTGAGGAGGCGCGACGCGCAGCACGGCTCGATGTGGGCAGCGCAACGGCGGTGCGCGAGCAGGTGCGATCTTCCGGCTGGGAGAATGTGCTCGAGACCTTCGCGGCCGACGTGCGCTATGCGTGGCGGCGCCTGCGGAGCAGTCCCGGATTCACCGCCGTCTGCGCCTTGACGCTCGGCCTCGGCATCGGCGCCAGCACCGCGATTTTCAGCGCCGTGAATCCCATTCTGTTCGAGCCCCTGCCGTATCCCCACGCCGATCGAATCGTGATGATCTGGGACATCTTTCAGGGCGAGCGCTCGGACGTGACCTTTCACACTTACCGCGAGTTGAAGGCGCGCAGCCACTCGTTTGACGACGTCGGGGCGTACGAAGCCTGGCAACCGACCATGACCGGCGCCGCCGAGCCCGATCGGTTCGACGGTCAGAGCGTGAGCTGGCAATACTTCCGCGCCCTGGGGGCAGCGCCTGCCCTCGGCCGCGATTTCATCGAATCCGACGACGCGTTTCACGGGCCCAACGTGGCTATTCTCAGCGATACGCTCTGGCGCCGCCGCTTCGGCGCTAATCGGTCGATCGTCGGACGTTCGGTCACGCTCGACGGCGACAGTTACACCATCATCGGCGTGATGCCGCGCGGATTCGAGGACGTTCCATCGCCCTCGACCGAGATCTGGTCCGCCATGCAGTACGATCCGGGGCACATCGAAGATCTGACCGGTCCCGAGTGGGGCCATCACCTGCGCCTGGCCGCAAGGCTCGGGCCGGGCGTCACCCTCGACGCAGCCCGGCGCGACGTCGGCGCCATCGCTCGCACACCGGTCGGGGAATTCCCGCGCCCGCGCTGGGCGGCTCTTCGCAACGGCTTCATGGTCGATTCGCTCCAGGAGGACGTCACGCGCGGCGTGAAACCTGCGCTGCTGGCGGTTCTGGGCGCGGTCATCCTCGTGCTCGCCATCGCCTGCGTGAACGTCACGAATCTGCTGCTCGCGCGCGGCGCGCAGCGGCAGGGCGAATTCGCCATGCGCGCGGCGCTGGGCGCCGGCCGGTCGCGATTGATCCGGCAAGTGCTCACCGAAAGCCTGCTGCTCAGCTTCGCCGGCGGAGCGCTGGGAATCCTGATCGCACTGAACGGCGTGCGCGCGCTGGTGGCGCTCAGCCCGCCGGGCCTGCCGCGTGCCGATGCCATCGCTGTCAACGGAATGGTATTCGTTTTCGCGTTCGCTCTCACCACGCTGATCGGACTCGGCGTCGGACTCATACCCGCACTGCAGGTCTCGCGCGGCGACCTGCGCGGCGGACTGCAGTGCAACGCGCGCCAGACCGCGGGCAGTCATCAACTGACGCGCCGCGCGCTGGTGGTGTCCGAAGTCGCGCTTGCCATCGTTCTGCTGGTCAGCGCGGGCCTGCTGCTGCACAGCCTCAATCGACTGTTCCGCGTCGACCCCGGCTTCGATCCCTCGCACATGCTGACCATGCAGGTGCAGACGTCGGGCCATAAGTTCGACGATCCCACGGGCGTCGGCGCGGGCGCGGCTGTGCGCCGGCAGTTCTTCGCCCAGGCGCTGGACGCGGTACGGCGCGTGCCCGGCGTGAGCGCGGCGGCCTTCACCCGCCTCCTCCCCTTCACGAATCCCGAGCTTGACATCTACGGTACGCATTTCGAAAAGGACCAGGGCGGATTCGACGTATTCCGCTACGTGGTGTCGCCCGGCTACTTCGAGGCCATGCGGATCCCGCTGCTGCGCGGCCGGCTGCTCAACGATCATGATCTTGAAGGAGCGGCGCCGGTCACGGTGATCAGCGAATCGCTCGCGCGGCACGAATTCGGCAGCGAGAACCCCATCGGCCAGCACGTCCACATCGGTCCCACGGACCTGCCCTGGTTCACGATCGTGGGCGTGGTGGCGGACGTGAAGCAGGTGTCGCTGGCCGACAATCAACTGGACGAGGTCTACATTACGCCGGCCCAGTCGTGGTTCGCCGACGACGCCATGGGGCTGGTGGTCCGCGCGCGCGGCGATGCGGCCGCGCTCACGCCCGCTGTCCGCAAAGCGATTTGGTCAGTGGATAAGGACCAGCCGATCGTTCAGGTATCGACCATGGACCGCATGGTTGCGGAAACCGCGGCCGAACGCCGCTTCGCGTTGATTCTTTTCGAAGCGTTTGGACTGGTGGCGCTGGTGCTCGCGGCCACCGGCATCTATGGCGTGCTGTCGGGCAGCGTCACGGAGCGCATGCGCGAAATCGGCGTGCGGTCGGCGCTGGGCGCGACGCGCGGCAGCATTCTCGGGCTCGTGATCCGCCAGGGCATGGCGCTGACCGCGCTGGGCGTGATGATCGGGCTGGGCGCTGCCATGCTCGCCAGCCGGGCCCTGGTCACGCTGCTGTTTGGGATTTCACGCCTTGACGTGTTGACTTATGCCGTCGTCATCGCGCTGCTCGGGTGCGTCGCGGGAGTGGCCTGC
This sequence comes from Terriglobia bacterium, assembly GCA_030037755.1. GTDB lineage: Bacteria > Acidobacteriota > Terriglobia > UBA7540 > UBA7540 > Gp13-AA77. The sequence continues at coordinate 1,160 of JASHQD010000316.1, read as the reverse complement.
TGGGTGCCGGCCTGGCGCGCCGCGGGAGTAGATCCGGCGATCACGCTGCGGGCGGAGTAGTGACTGCCGATTTTCGATTGACGACTGACCGATGCGGACTGGATGGTGCAGGCCAGGCAGGCAGGGTTTAATTCTCGGACTGGTCGGTCACTGCCTCGACCTCCGCTTCCGGAGCGGCAGATCCGTTACCCGGCGCCCGTTGCGAAATCAGTTCGTTAAGAAACGCCGCCGAGAGCACAATCCCCTTAACGGCGACCACCAACTCGCGCCCCTTGGCTTCGCCTTCGTTCAGGAAGGCTTCGAACTCATCCAACATCGCCCGGTGGTTCTGCAGGACGTCGCGCACTTTGCTCAGGTTGGTCTGGTCCATGTGACTTTTCGCTTGCCGGTTGGGGGTTGGCCGCGTTCGCCATCATTCTTTGCTGTATGAGCTTGGCTCGTGCGAGGCAATCCGCGGCGCAGGCTATGTACACGTCGCGCTTGGGAGTTGTGGAAATGTCGGCCAGGCTCTTCCAGATTTCCGCAAACTGAACCCAGAAGGCAACATCACGTTCTGACGATTGCATCGCGGTTGCGCCATTCGCAAACGCGCTGTCCCACCCTCCACGAGTAATTCTAAGGCACATGCGGAGGCCGCGCAACCCAAGTTTCTCCGTGATCTCTGCGCTGACAAGTTTCCAACGCAGCGGTCACGGGGACTCTTTCTCAGGAGCGGAAGTGCCTCCAGTACGCCTGGCGCCTCATCTCGAACGCCAGCCGGAATTCACCGTGGTCGGCTGGCGCCGGAGCTTCAAGAACTTCAATCGAGCGGCTCAGCCCTTATTTTCTCAATGCTTCGGCCTGGCGCGCGATCAGGCCGATGCCTCTGGCCTGCGCCTCCTGTTGGAGTATGGCGAGTTGAGCTCGCCCCGTCCCCTTATCGCCCCACTTGATCTGGATTTCGCCCAGCGCCAGGCGGGCTTGGAACCCGCTCACCATGTTGCCGTGTTTGGCCGATTCAGCCGTGATGGCCTGCAGCTTGCTGCCAGCCTCCGCGACGTCGTCCGGCCTTGCCGTAGAGGCGCGAAGGCGCTCGGCGAAGATCGACAGTTTCTCGCCCAGACCTAAGCTAATGCCCGCCGCCAACATAGGCAGTATATTTTTGTAGGCGCTATCGGCGG
>JASHQD010000315.1 GCA_030037755.1 Terriglobia bacterium | reverse complement strand
CTGCCCCGCGACAAAGTACCAGCGTTGGCGGAATGCCGCTAATCGTTCCTCTGCCTCCAGCCGCTCCCGCTCCTGCTGTTGCTCCTGCCGACGGCGACGCTGATCCTCGGCTTTCTCCCGCGCCAATCGTTCACGTTCCAGCGCGATCTCAGATCGCCTTTGCTCTGTCTCTTCCTCTCGCGCCTGGGCCTCGGCCTCGCGTTGGTCGGCTTCCTCCTGATCTTCCCTGCGTAGCTTCCCCAGTTCCCTCTGGGCGCGCATTTCCTGAGCCTCAAGGGTCAACTCCTCGATTCGTTCCCTCCGATTCCTCAGCACGGGCGACGCCTCACGCGTGCACGTCGGCCGCGCCTCCTGACCCCTTGCGGCCTCGATACTCTCGGCGGTGACACGGAGGTGTCCGCCTGGGGTGTGGAATCCATCCAGCGCGCCGTCGTTCACCATTCGCTTGAGCGTCGGGACCGAGACGCCCAGCAGCGCGGCCGCCTCGCTGGCGCTGTAAGAATCGGCTGCTGATCGATTTTTGCCACTATTTTTCACGGTTTTTCGTGCGGGCTTTTCCCGGTTTTTGCAGGCTTGGCGGCTGTGAGTGGGTGAGTTTTTGTCGATTTCTCATGGCTTTTCTCGCATTGTTCGGAACGCCGGTCGCCCGCCCGGTTGCGCTTCCCTTGACCGCTCCCGGCCGATAGGTTGCCCTGAACGCACACGTCGACGGATCGCGCCATCCTCCCTCGATCAAGTGCGGCGGTCGGTTCCCCGCGCTCGGCGCCGACGCCAAATCTCGCGGGCGAACTCCTGCCGCTTTTCCTTGGGCGTCTCGTGGATGATCGCTCCGCCGGCATCGTGCGCGCCTCGGGTGTGCTGCGCTGCGGCCTCGGCGTACTCGGCAAGGGTGCGGGCGCCGGGGTTGTACTGATGGGTGCGGACGCCGCGGCCCGCACGTGCCATTGCCAGCCCGGTCCGGGTGTTGCAGCCCTTGCACAACCAGCGCAGATTGCTCGGCGTGCCGTTCGACTCGTCGCCGTCCTTGTGGTCGACCACCACGAACCTCGTCGAACCGCAGATCAGGCACCGCGCGGGTCCGGGCGGGCGGCACTCCGGGTGCCGAGCCCTGTACCGCTTGGCGCGGTCGGTGATCTCGGAGGTCGGCTTGCGCCAGTTCGCGCCGCACGATGGCGGCGGGTTTATTCCCCCGATTCGTCTTCGTCTTCTTCCTCGGGTGCCACAAGGTCCGCGATGTCGTCCAGCTTGGTTTGCAAGTCCTCGTTTTCGCTCTCGAGTTCTTTGATTCTGTCGAGCAATTCGCGTCTGGTCTGTACGGACATGATCGGTTCTCCTCCTGGGTTCACAAGCTTGATGTGCTTGCGCTCTGCGTAGTCTTCGACCGACTCACCCTCGATCTCGTCGGCCCGGTCGTCGTCCCCGAGAACGTCGCGGGTGAAGCGCACGGCCTGGGCCTTGCGGGATTCGAGTTGTTGGCGAGCGAGCGTCTTCATACTGGTAAGGGTACGCCAGGCGTCCGAAGCCTGTTTAGCCCCACAAATCGGCCATATTGGGGACTCCGAAAAGAGACAGCATTTTAGGTAAAACAAAAAAAGTTGACGACCATGATCGCTTTCGTCCGCGTCTTGCGCATCAGCAGGTGGAAGCATGACAGGAACCGCTCTACCGAGCCCGTGGTTTGGGGCCCAGCGCTATAAATAGGGAGGAGAGGGTATGAGGGACAGGAAACGAGAAATGACGTACGAGGCTCGCCAGAAGGAGAGCCTGACGCTTGGATGGCGGAGGAAATTCTCGCTCCTTTGCCTGCTCTTTGCAACGGCGATTAACTTGCGAGCGCAAAATCTCACCACGCTGCACAGCCTCGGCTGCGCTGATGGATCGGACCCCGCTCAAGGGCTTGCCCAAGGCACTGACGGGAATCTGTACGGGGCAACAGAGTCCTGTGGAACGTATGGTTATGGGACGATCTTCAAAATGACCCCCAACGGCACGCTCACGACGCTGTATGATTTCGACGACACAGACGGCTACGAACCGTCGCCCGTAGTCCAGGGGAGCAACGGGGCCCTTTACGGAACAACTTATCTGGGCGGTGCAAACGCCGGTTGCCCTTATGGCAGCTGTGGAACGGTCTTTAGAATAACTCCCAGCGGCACCTTTACCACGCTGTACAATTTTTGTTCCCAAGGCGGTTCGGCCTGCACGGACGGCGACGAGCCCTACATCGGACTGACCTTGGGCAGCGACGGGAATTTCTACGGCACAACAGCTCAAGGAGGAGCCAGTGGCATCAGTCCGGGCGGCACCGTATACAAAATCACTCCGGCTGGTAAGCTAACAACGCTGTACAGTTTTTGTTCGCAGGGGGGGTCGAATTGCTCGGACGGCGCCCAACCTGAAACCCTTCTGATTCAAAGTACCGACGGGAGCTTTTATGGCGCCACGAGTCATGGGGGTGCCAACTCGACCGATGGGGGTGGTACCATTTTCAAGATAACACCCGGCGGCCAATTGACTACTCTCTACAATTTCTGTGGTCAACCCAACTGCGCAGATGGCACTGAACCGTACGGACTCGTCCAAGGGGCCGACGGCAACTTCTATGGCACAACGGACACCGGAGGCGCTTCCCTCTCCTGCTCTGACGGTTGCGGGACGGTCTTCAAGATGACTCCCAGCGGCGCCCTTACCACGCTCTACACGTTTTGCTACGGAGGCGGGGCCTGCGTGGATGGCGAGTATCCAGTTGGGGTCAGCGTGGGAACGGACGGAAACGTCTACGGAACCAGCCAAGGAGGTGAATTCGGCTGCGGCG
>JASHQD010000314.1 GCA_030037755.1 Terriglobia bacterium | reverse complement strand
CTGCGGACTTTACGCGAATCGTTGACACGTTCATCGCGCGCGAGAACCAGCTGGTGCGAAATCTGCACGACTACAGCCCGCGGGTGGAGACCTATGTTCAGGACATGCGCCCCGATCCGGAGCTTGGCGCCGTGCCGGTCAACGATCACTACTACCTGGGACTGTTGGCGTTCAAGCGCAATCTGGAGGTGCGGTCCCTTCTTCCCGAACCGGGGCTCGGCAGCAAGATCGTCAAGGACTTCAGCGCCGACTTCTCGCGGGTGTACGCCATGCGCTACCAACCCCTAGCGTTCGCTTACACCATCGTCATGGATACCAGCCGGTTCAACCGCCAGCACTACCAGTTCGAGTTTGTGCGCCGCGAATTCCTGGGCGACGTGCGCTGCCTCGTCTTTGACGTGAAGCCGAAGCCGCACAGCGGCGTGGGGCTCTTTGAGGGACGCATCTGGGTGGAAGATCAGGACTACAACATCGTGCGCTTTAATGGCACCTACGCGCCCGCGCCGCGGTTCTCGTCGTACTTCCACTTCGACAGCTGGCGGAAGAACCTCCGGCCCGGCCTGTGGCTGCCAGTCTACGTTTACAGCGAAGAGTCGGGGCTTCACTACTCAGTCGATCGGACTCTGAGATTCAGGGGCCAGACGCGCCTGTGGGGATACGACCTGTCGAATCCCAACCATCAGTCCGAACTGACGCGCGTGACAGTCGACGCTCCCGATGACGTTCAGGACGCGAGCCAGACGTCGACCGATTCGTCTCCCGTTTCAAGCGAGCGCGAGTGGCAGCGGGAAGCCGAGGAAAATGTGCTGGACCGCTTGGTCAGGGCAGGTTTGCTCGCCCCTCCTGGCGATGTCGATAAACTGCTGGAGACGGTGGTCAACAACATCATCGTGACCAACAAGCTCGACAGCCTGCCTCCCATTCACTGCCGCGTGCTGCTGACCTCGCCCATCGAGTCTTTCTCTGTGGGCGATACCATCATTCTGAGCCGCGGCTTGATCGACGTCCTTCCCGATGAGGCGACCCTGGCCGCCATGCTGGCTCACGAACTCGCTCACATCCTGCTGCAGCACACCGTCAACATCGACAGCACCCGGTACGCCTTCGAAGATCGGCTTCTGTTGTCGGACGAAGATGTCATCAAGCACATCGAGTTCAAGGACACGGATCACGACGAAGAGGCCGCGGACGCCAAGGCGGTCGAACTCCTGAAGAATTCGCCGTACAAGGACCAGCTCGTCAAGGCCGGACTCTTCCTGCGCGCTATGGCGGACATGGCGCCGCACACGCCGCAACTATTCGGAGCCCACATGGGCAGCCGCATGGTTCAGGGCGATCATATTCGCCGCCTCGCGGAACTGATGACGAACGCGCCCCAGCTCCAGAAGGCTCGCGTCGACCAGATCGCGGCGCTGCCGCTCGGCGCGCGGCTGAAGGTCGACCCCTGGTCCGACCAGGTCCAGCTGGTGAAGAGCAAGAGCGTGGCGCTGGTTTCGGCGCACGAGAAGATGCCGTTCCAGGTGACGCCGCTCTTCCCTTACCTGGTGCGTTTCGGCAACCCCGAGGAAGCCACGTCGCAGCCCGGTCCGAGTCCGACACAACCGCCGCCTCCGCAAAGCGCTCCACCTGCGGGCGAGCACGCGGCGAATTAATTGACGTCCGCTGTAGCGGCGCTCGATGAGCGCCGGTTGTCCCGAAGGAATTGTGCCGACAGACTCGGCGCTCATAGAGCGCCGCTACGGCAGACGAGCTAAGGTGAATTCCCGAGGCCCTTAGGTAAGACAGCCGATTGAGCCCGGGAACATACGCGCTTAGCCTGAGTTGAAAGCTCCAAGCGGCACTGGTCAGGGGACCGACGATTGTTGAACGGAAAGGTTGGTAACTGTGCGATGCACCTAAGGAAGATACTGCTTTGCGCTGGAATGATCACGCTCCTGTGTTTTGGCACGGCCTTCGCCGGCAGCGAAAACATCGACTTCTCATTTGCCGGAAACGGCACGTCTTCAAGCGGCGGATATTGGTCATGGTCCGGAGGCAGTACGACCCTGTTTTCCAGCTTTGATAGTTCGGCATCCCTCAACTCGTCGCCGATCAGCGGTGAGACCGTCGACGTCACTTCGGGGGCGGGAACCGGCGGATCCGGCACCACGAGCGATCCGTTCACGTTCGGACCCAGCGCCGCCGGTAGCATCTCGATTGATGGCTGCGTGGCCATCGGAGCGACCACCGTATGCGGAATTTTGTTCACAGGCCAATTCCAGAGCGGTGAAGCGGCGGTGAACGGCAGCGGTCCCTCGGTGGATTTCACGGGCACCACGGTTACCGGAACCCTGAATTCGGCTCTGGCGACCGCCCTCGGCCTTTCCAGCGACAGCGTCAGCGGCAGCCTGGCCTCCAACTTCTTCGGCTCGATTAGCTCGAGCGGTGGCAGCGGACTGACGGGCAGCGGCGACCTGGCTCTGGTTGGCAGCACCGGCACCGTGCCCGAACCGACTTCTCTCCTCCTGCTGGGAAGCGGTTTGCTCGGATTTGCCGGTTTCTTCCGGAAACGCCGTTCCTGATATCGTCTCCCTTGGGGCGCGCGCCACAGACCCTTGCAGTGCGGTCCCGGATGTCGTGGGGGGGCAGGTTTGAAACCTGCCCTGCACATCCGGGGCCGTGCTGCAACACTGTCTGTAGTGTACGCAAATAGCCTCGCTCGTCTCCCGTGAAACCGCCGTTCTCGCGCGGCAATCCCCGTATAAACTCTTTGTACTCTGGAACATCGCCGAAGTCTGGGGCTCGCCGGGCAGGGTAATTCCTATATGGGCTGCCCCGGCCCGCCGGACCGGGGTGCTACGCTCGAGCCGGGCTTATCTTTCTGAGTCGCAACGCGATGAGGCTTTCGTGCCAAGGTTGGCCATCCATTTGCGTTGAAGCCACGAGAGTGGACGCGGGGGATTGCCGCGCGAAAACGCCTTGTGGCGCACCTGTCCCGGGCGCGAGATTGCGGCATGGACGTCCCAAGCTAGAAAGGACTATCACCATGCTTTATTACGCTCTGGTGTTTCTAATCGTCGCCATCATCGCCGGACTCCTCGGCTTTGGGGCGATCGCCTTCGCGGCCGCAGGAGTCGCCAAGATCCTGTTCTTCATCTTCATCATTCTGTTCCTGCTGAGCCTCGTAAGGCACATCGGAAGTCGAGCCTGAACAAGCGGCCGCGCGGCGCGGCCCTGGCGCCGCCAGGACGCTGCGAACAGCTTCCGGCAATCGTGAACGAAGCTCGGCGCAGGGAAACCCGTGATGGTAACTCGATGCGGAGAGCAGGCCGGCCCTTCGAATACCGGCGATCCTAAAGAGGTAAGGAGGCAACGCAAATGAAAAAGATTCTCCTGGCATGCTTGTGCCTGGCGCTGGCGGTGACCGTCGCCAAGGCAGATACCGTGGGCGAGCAGATGCGCAAAGCAAGCAACGTATTCGACGAAATCATGAGGACGCCCGACAAAGGGATACCCAACGACCTGTTGGCCAAAGCTGTATGCGTGGGAATCGTTCCTTCGGAGTTGAAATTCGCCGTCGGTGTTGGCGGAACCTACGGCCGCGGCGTGCTGGTCTGCCGCCGGGGTGGAGATGGACCCTGGGGTGATCCCTCCATGTTCACCCTGGGAGGCGGCAGCTTCGGCTTCCAGCTTGGAGGACAAGCGACCGACGTGGTCTTCGTCGTCATGAACGAGAGTGGCGCCCGGAAGCTGGTTCGCGACGACGTAAAACTGGGAGCGGACATTTCCGCTGCCGCCGGCCCGGTGGGGCGCGACGGAGCGGCCGCTACTGACGTGGAAATGCATGCCGAAATCCTTAGTTACTCGCGCAGCCGCGGGCTCTTTGCGGGAGTCTCGCTCGATGGCGCTGTGGTGCATCAGGACCGAAAACAAAACGAGGAGCTCTACGGGCAGCAGGTAACCGCGGACCAGGTCCTCTTCGGAACCGGTATAGCGCGCCCGGCGTCGGCCCGCGAGCTTGACGAATGCCTCGCAAGGTACTCGCCGCGCGGCGGGCATCCGTGGCGCCATGGCCAAGCATAACTTCTCGTTTCGGCCGGTGGTTCTGGCATAGGGCACTGGACAGCCGGTTTCATCCCAAGGAGGTTTGTTATGCCGCTCGTGAATATTGTGCTTACGCTGATTGTGGTCGGCGTCCTGCTGTGGCTGATCAATCGATTCATCCCCATGGCGGGCTCGATCAAGTCGATTCTGAACGCGGTCGTGGTGATCGTGGTGGTGATATGGCTTCTGAACGTCTTTGGCGTGCTCAGCACGGTCAACCGCTTCCACGTGGGCGGATGAGATTAGGGGTCAGGGGTCAGGGGTCAGGGGTCAGGGACTAGTGCCTGGCGGCTTAGACGAGTTGCCCACGCTTCTGAAATCAGGCTCACGACTCCCTAGCCGCTAGCCACTAAACTGTCCCTGGTGTGTGTTTCGACGATTCGGGCGGGTGGAGTGAGAGACTCCATCCGCCCTTTCTTGTTTCTCGGGATGACTCCGGTGTATGGGGTGGAACTCCCGGGCAGGTTTGGTTTGGTCTGAGTCGCTTTTGCCCAGTTTCATTGATTCTGAAGGCTCGTTGGCTTGGCCTTCGGAAGATGTCAGGATCTTTTTTGAATGTTTTCGCACGCACCGTGCCCGCCTGGTCTCGCAGTCCCTCTCTGATAGCCAGGCAACGAGCAAATCTATCCTCCTTCCCGGGCTCGTCCAGCCGCAACGCTCCCAA
>JASHQD010000313.1 GCA_030037755.1 Terriglobia bacterium | reverse complement strand
CGTTCCCGCGCGTGGCCAGGCGCTTGAACTCGGCAAGGTTGGGAAATACCGTCGTCATCGCCAAACTTTAGCAAGTCGACAGTCGACAGTTCACAGTCGACAGTCAAAGACAGTCGAGAGTCAAGAGCCGGACCCGGAAACTCCGAACTTCGAACTCCGAACTCTAGTCCCTCTCCACCGGATGTCCCAGCGCCTGCAGCACCGCCTGCTCCATCAAGGCGCGCGGCGCCGACTGGCCGGTCCAGATTTCGAACTGGCGCGCGCCTTGCGCGACCAGCATCTCGAGCCCCGAGATGGCGGTCAGGCCGCGGCGGCGCGCGTCGGCCAGCAGACGCGTCTCGTAGGGGTGATAGACCATGTCGAACACCACGCGCGTACGGAGCCTCGCGAGATCGGTAGGCAGAGCCTCGATGTGCGGCGACATGCCGACCGGCGTGGCGTTGACCACGATGTCGACGTCGAGGCCGTCGCTCTCACCCCACGGAACCACGCGCGCGGAGACGCCGCGAGCGAGCTTGCGAGCCGAGGCCTCGCGACGGGCGGAGATCAGAACTTCGGCGCCTTCGGCGCGCAGCGCGTACGATGCGGCGCGCGCGGCGCCGCCGGCTCCGAGCACCAGGACCCGGCTGCCCGCGAGGCGCAGGCGCTTCGAGAGGACGTCGACCACGGCGGCCGCGTCGGTGTTCCAGCCGGTCCACTTGCCGCGCTGGACCGCGACGGTGTTGCACGCTTGAATCTCCGCGGCCAGCGGGTCGACCCAATCGAGCTCACGGATGATCGCGGTCTTAAAGGGCATGGTCACGCTGAAGCCCGAGAAGTTCAGGCGGCGCGCCAGCTTCAGGAAATCGTCGAGACGGCTGGTCTCGCAGGGCAGATAAATAGCATTGACGTGCTTCGCGTGCAGCGCCGAATTCTGCATCGCCGGCGACAGCGAAATCGAAGCGCGCGAACCGACCACCCCATAAACCTGGGTGCGGGAATCGAGCCGGTCCACGCGATAGATCGTTCTGAGGACCTGTGCGGGCAACTGACCCGAAGCGACCGCCAGGTGATGTCCGGCCGACCCGTAAGCGAAGGCCGAGCCCCACTTCAGGGCCATCAGCCGCGACGGCAATCCCGACGGACCGAGGGCGTGCGCGATCAACTTGCCACCGGCGCGGTGGGCTCGCAACAGCTCCGCGTAGCGCAGATTGTCCTCGAGGACGCGCGCATGCGTGGCGATCTTGAAGAAGGCCGCGGGAAGCCGGGAGAGTTTCCGGTAGATGGGAGCGAGCGGCGGCGTCCGGCGGTAATCGTGATGCGAAACGATCACCCTGGCGGGCCGCAAGCGCTCGATGATCCTGGCTCCGGCGCGGTCGATGGACTGAATCTCGAGATCGGCGCGATGGCATCCGGCGTGGACCGCTGCCTCCAGGCGGTCCAACTGCTCATCGACAGTGCCTGCGAACAGTCCCCCGGCTTCCGCGCGACGGCAAGTCGCAATCGCCATCGGAGTCCGGAGCCGGACCAGCATCTGGTGGAGGTCGGCGGGGAATGTGCTCAGATCCTGCAGATAGTCGAGCCGCAACTCGTAGCCCGAGTGCGCGCCGACCGCGCTCATGGCCTGATCTTCCATGGCGGCGATCGTCGGCGCAGCGAGGGTCACGAAAACGCGAGGAAGCAGTGACTTGGACACCGTCTAAATCTCCAAAACGCGCGGGGTCAAGGCTGAATAAGGCTAAATATTAGGTGTGATTGGCGCAAAAAGGCAACGTTTTTGAGCTAAGATTGCAACATGATTCAGGAAGTCATCCCCGTCGGGATGCTGCAATGCAACTGCTATGTGCTGGGCGACGAATCCACCGGCGAAGCGGTGGTGATCGATCCCGGCGACGACATCGAGCGCGTCCAGCAAGTACTTGAGCGTCAAAATCTTACGCCGAAGTACCTGGTCGCGACCCACGCTCACATCGACCACGTCGGAGGACTCGAAAAGCTGGCCCACGCGACCGGCGCCGCGGTCCTGATGCATCAGGCGGATCTCCCTCTGTATCAGAATCTTGCGACGCAGGCGGCATGGCTCGGGATGCGTCCACCGGAGATCATCGAGATCGATCAATTCCTGCGGGAGGGCGACAGCATCCGATGGGGCACGCGGTCCCTCCAAGTGCTTCATACGCCGGGACATTCTCCCGGAAGCCTGTCTCTTCTAATGCCTGGTGACGATCAACGCCTGTTCAGCGGCGACACGCTGTTCCAATCGAGTATAGGACGCACGGATCTTTGGGGCGGGTCTTACGATCAGATCCTGCGGTCGATCGAGTCGAAGCTGCTAAGCTTGGATGACTTAACCCCGGTGTTTCCCGGGCACGGGCCCGCTACCGCAATCGGTGACGAGCGGCGGTTCAATCCTTTTCTTCGCTGACCTGAGACGCGGCCGCTGAGTGCGCGCCCGATTCTGCGGGGCAAGTGCCCGCGGCGCTGGGGACAGCGCCGCTACAGCAAGCCTACTGCTGACCGAGCTGCGACCCGCGGCTGGCCACATACTGTTTCGAGCGCGCAAGCAGGGCGGCAGCCTGCGGCAAGCTCTCGACAGCCTTGGCGACCAGCGGGTCATTCTCGCGCTCGATCCTCAATGCTTCGTCGTCACCGTAGATGTCCCTGACCAGCTCCACCCGAATGCGCTGCTTCAGCCAGTCGGCGTTGTCACTGAGATCCGCGGAACTGATGTTCAAGTGCTCATCTCCCAGGAACTTGGCGAAATCGTCGAGCACGTCGGGACTGGTCTGGAAGTCTCGCGGGATGGTCTTATGGATGCCCAGATAGTACTCCGCAAACTCGTAGATGGCGTCGTGGTCCATCAGCTTTTGCTGGACGTCATTGAGCTTCGGCGCCGGAACTTCCACGTCCGGTGTGATTCCGCCACCACCATACACTTCGCGTCCTCCATCGGTCAGCCGCACCTGGCTCTTGGGCGTCGGCGTGCTCTCGTCGCGATTGTAGTAGTCGTAGAGCGAAACATCCGAGTAGTCACGCTGGATCAACCGGCCGCTGGGCGTGTAATAATGCGCCGTGGTCAGGGCCAGCCCGGCGTGATCGCTCAGCGGATAGACCGTCTGCACCAGGCCTTTCCCGAAACTCGGTTCGCCCATAATCAGGGCCCGGTCGTGATCCTGCAACGCACCGCTCACGATTTCGGCGGCGCTCGCGGTATAACGATCGATCAGGACCACCATCGGATACTGGTCGCCGTGGTTCCCGTTGTGGGCTACATACCTCTTTTCATTCGAGGCGCGCCCGTAGTGGTAAACGATCAACTGATCTTTGGCCAGAAAGTGATCGGAAACATCCACCGCCTCTTCCAGCAAGCCGCCTGGATTTCCCCGCAGGTCGAGGATCAGCCCCTTCATGTTGGGGCCGCCGAGCTTGTTCAAGGCATCGGCCAGCTCGTCGTCGGTCGTCTCATCAAAGCCGTTGACATGGATGTACGCGACGCCAGGCTTCATCTCAAAGGCGCTGTCGACGGTCGGACGCTGGATCTGGTCTCGTGTAATCGTGAAGTCTACCGGCTGATCGTAGCCTTCGCGTTCGACCTCGACGTGCACAACCGTCCCCTTCGGACCCTTCAACATGTCCGCAACCTGGTTGGTCGTCAGGCCTTCAGCCGCCTTCCCGTCGATCTTCCAAATGATGTCGCCCGGGCGCAATCCGGCTTTAAATGCAGGCGACCCGGGGATTGGCATCTGGACGAACGTGGCCAGTTTGCCGGCTTTGTCGAGCCGCGGCATGATGGTCATGCCGACACCGTAGTATTTGCCTTCCTGCTCCTCGCGCAGTTGAGCGAAGGTATGCGGATCGAAGAAGTTCGAGTGCGGATCGAGTGTCCGCAACATGCCCGGAATGGCGCCCACCGCCGCGGCGTTCTCCGGTCCGTAGATCGCCTTGTTGGGATCGACCGGGTCGGCGTATTCGCGCTGCACGATGTCGTAAATCCGGGTGAAGTCCTGCAAACTGCCCTGTACGTCGCTGTCCTGCGCGCCGTCAGGGGTGGTCGCTTGCAGCTTCGGGCCGTAAAGCCCTCCGGCGACGGTTCCGGTTGCGACTGCCAAGGTGACCAGCCAGGTTAATCGTCGAGTTGGCTTCATAGAACTCCTTCGTCTGTGCGCAAGTATAGCATGACTTGCGCCTCCCTAAGGTTCTGATGCAACGGGAGCGCCAGAGTTGTTCTTTAGCCTTGGCCATTCAGCGTTGGTCATTCAGATGGACCGAGACTGGGGACTGCAACCACGACTGAACCTGGGCTTCGGCCTAAGGAGCCCGGCCCGCTTATTCTGACGACCGGCCAGGCGCACGAATTCTCGCGTGAGCCCCGCCAGACTTGCCCGACAACGGCCCCAACCAGTCAGACATGGGTGTTTCCAAGAAAGTCACATGACCGTTCGAATACTTGACGAATACTACGAAGCGAATAATATATTCGCATTATTTATTGGATCATTTCGGTCGACGCAGTACGGAGGCAGTGATGAAGAGAACGATCCATAGCGGGACGGCGGCAATTCTGATCGCATGGCTTGTGAGCAGCGCTGTTCAAGGCTTGGCGGCGGATAAGCGCGCGAGGACCAACCCGAGACGTTGGGACAATGCCTGGGTCGTGGCAACGGTGCCGATCATGTTTCCTTGGCCAGGAGCCCTGGTGTCGCAACGATCGGGTCGCGCACTTGCCAGCCCCTGGACACCCAACGATGGCTCTCGGGTTCTCAATGCGGGGAGCGAAAACCTGGTTCCGGGGACGATCAATTCGAGTTGGAACAACGCCTCGGGCGGAAACTGGAGCGCGGCGACCG
>JASHQD010000312.1 GCA_030037755.1 Terriglobia bacterium | reverse complement strand
CGCAATTGGGCAATCTGGCTCGCCGAATTTGTCGATCCAAATCGGAACCTGGGCGGCTATCGTCAATCCTCCCAGGGCCGCAGGAAACCCGGCAAAAGCGACGGTGATCGTGCGCCTTTTCGGGGCTGAAATCGCCTCGCCAGGGGGCTGCCGTTTCCTCGATACGGTCACGAGCGGTCCGATTCTCTGGGCAACGTGACGAGCCTCTTTTCCCGATTGACATTTCTTCTCAGAAGGTACATAAAGGAACCGTAACCCCCGCAAATCCCCGGTTTGCGCCAAGGTCGTCCCATGGACGCTCTGACCTCGACCTCCGCCCCTGTGCCGCGCGCCCCTGTAGCGCGCCTGTCCCAGGCGCGGGTTGCTAAACCTCCGAGCCCCGCCCAGATGCGCGCACAGCGTGCCAACGCCCAACTCTCCACCGGCCCGCGGACCCGCCAAGGACGGCGCCGATCCTCGCTGAATCGCCTGGGTGCCAAAACGTCGGGACGCGGCTTCGCGAGCCTCAACTTCCCTGGCCAGCGCGACTTTCTGCACGTCTGGCGCGATCTGCTCGCCCTGTTCTGGTTCATCAAGCCGGAGTGGTGGCGCGAGGATCCCAGACTCGAATTCTATTTGCGGGCGACGGCCTGGGCCTGGACCCAGAAACTGCCGGCAGTCCGCAGCGGGGCCCGGGGCGCAGACATGAATGAGTCGATCCAATCGGGTCTCTCGTGTTTTATTTTCGAGTTCCGGGTGTGCAATCAAAAGTGCCATTACTGGCTTCAGAAGGAATTCGGCGTCGACGGCCGGACCGACATCGTCCAGTTGCGCGAAGCCATCGAGGCGCGTCTCAGCAGCTTTATTGAGGCGGGAAAAAGCGCAAAAAACGCGTTAGGATCTTTTGGTGCAATGAACCCACCGTGGTATCAGCTAGAGGAAATTGGAGTTAGGCCCATTTTCACGCCTCCAAACCCCGGGATTTTTCAGAAACGAACCCGATCGCGTAAGTTAAAGCGCGAGAAGGAGTTAGAGTTAGAATGGCCGCGCTTTCGAGTGAGATTTTAGCCCCGATTTTGCTGCAAAAAAAGCCACTTTTTGCGCAGATTTCAACCTGCAGCGAACGCACCGGAAGGCGTGCCGGCGCGCCGGTCACGCGCTCGACCCGCCCTATGTTTCCCAGGCTTTACCTCTTGACCGCGGCCGGAGTTATGATGTCAGCGCCGAGGGGCGGGTAGGGATGCCGCGTTCCGTCGCGACAGCAGGCCCCGGGGTCCGTGGAGGTTTCGACATGAGATTGCGCCTTGTGTTGCCCGCAACCTTTCTGATCACGCTTTCGATCCTGAGCCCGGTGGTGATCGCCGCGCGGGCGCCGGCGCAGAATTCCTCGGGCGCGAAGCCGTTTGACTTGATCGGCTGGAACGGCGGCCAGATCGTCTACGGCGTGGATTATTACCCGGAGGCGGAAGGTCCCGTCGACAAAGACGCCGGGATGATGCAAGCCGCCGGGATCAACTTCGTGCGCATGGCGGAGTTCGCCTGGGCCAAGATGGAGCCTACTGAAGGTCACTACGATTTCGCCTGGCTCGACGGCGCACTGAAGGTCCTGAACGCGCACGGCATCAAGGCGGTGCTGGGCACGCCGAGCGCCTCGCCGCCCGCCTGGCTCATGGCCAAATACCCCGACATCGCGGCCATGGACGAGAACGGCGTCCGCTACCGCTACGGATCGCGCCGCAACTACTGCATGAATAATCCGCACTTTCTGGCGGCCGTGCGGGGCATCGTCACGGCGATGGCTGAGCACTACAAGAATCATCCGGGCGTGATCGGCTGGCAGATCGATAACGAACTGGGCGGTCCGGATTGCTACGACTCGCTCTGCCTGGCCGCGTTTCAGAAGTGGTGCCGGACAAAATACGGCAGCCTCGACGCGGTCAACAAAGCGTGGGGCACCGTCTTTTGGGGGCACACCTACTCGGCGTGGCCGCAAATTCCGCTGCCCTGGAATACCCTGTACGGAGTCCACAACCCGAGCCTCGAACTCGACTACCACCGTTATTTCAGCGACGCCTCGCGCGATTTTCTGGTGATGCAGGCGGACATCCTGCGTCGCATCGCGCCGGGCAAGGCGATCACCCACAACGAAATGGGCCTGTTCGACAACATCGACTATTCACACCTCAATACCGCCCTTGACTTCGTTGCCTGGGACAATTACCCGATGATCGACTTTTCCAGCCACGCGACCTACGAGAATTACGAAGGTGCCGGGCTCGCGCACGATCTCATGCGCGGCTCCAGGAGCCAGCAGAATTTCATGGTGATGGAGCAGGAAGGCGGATTGCCGGGTTGGAACACGTTCTGGGGACATCAGGCGCCGCCCGAACTTTACCGCGTCTGGGCCTATCAGGCGATCGCCCACGGCGCCGACGGCGTCTGCTACTTCCGCTGGCGCACGTCCCGCTATGGAACCGAGCAGTACTGGCAGGGCGTGCTCGACCAAGACAGCTACCCGAACGCGCGCTACGGCATCGTGAAGCAGATGGGCGGCGAACTCACGCGCCTGAAGCAGATTCTTCAGGGAACACGGCCCGTTTCACAGGTGGCGCTCCTGGTCTCGCCGGACGCGCGCTGGGCGTTTCATATCCAGACGCTCGTCAAGGGATTCGATTACAACGAGCAGCTGCATCGCTATTACGGCTCGCTGCGGCGTCAAGGGTTGAATGTGGACGTGGTGTTTCCGCAAAGCGATCTCTCCGCTTACAAAATCGTGATTGCGCCCTCGCTGTTCGTGCTGACCCCGGAACTTGCTCAGAAACTCGCCGCCTTCGCCGCGGGCGGAGGCACCTTGGTGCTGACCTACCGCTCCGGGGTCAAGGACGAGCACAACGTCTTCACGGATGAGACTCTGCCCGGACCACTCGCCAGGCTCGCCGGCATCGCGATCCACGATTACGATCCCCAGACCAGCCAGGACCAGGAGATCGTGATGAATGGCCGGCATTATCCGGCCAAAGTCTGGTTTGACATTCTGACCCCCGGGACGGCCGAAACGCTGGCCACGTATGACAAGGAATACTACGCGGGCAGCGCGGCCGTAACGCGGAATCAGCTCGACAAAGGAAACGTGTATTACGTCGGAACCGAACCGGATGCTCCCGAGTTCTACGACAGCCTGCTGGCGGGCATCCTCCGAGGGGCGGGAATTACGCCGGGACCTCCACTTCCCGAAGGCGTCGAGATGGCGACGCGCGAAGGTGATGCCCGAAAGGTCATTTTTTTGCTGAATTACACCGCGTCAAACCAGGCGGTGCCCGTCGGCGAGGCCTATCACGATGCGCTTTCGGGAGCGGTCACCGCGGAGCCCGTGGAGTTGCCCCCTTACGCCGTGCGAGTCCTGGTGAAGTGAGGTTCACTCTCCCCTATTGACATTCGATAGGAAGGCGCGTAGTATTCGTATCGAGAGAGTCTATAGGAGAGCGATGAATCCTGAATCCACCGGGCTTTTGCAAGGCACCCTCGACCTTCTCATTCTCAAATCGCTGGCGCTGGGATCGCTGCACGGTCTGGGCATCTCGCGGCGCATCGAGCAGATCACGCACGGGACGTTCGTGGTCAAGCCAGGCTCGCTATTTCCCGCGCTCCACCGCATGGAGGAGCAGGGCTGGCTTGAGGCCGAGTGGGGCGCGTCAGAAACGAATCGCCGCGCCAAGTACTATCGCCTGACGCGTGCGGGCCGAAAGCAATTGGGCGAGGAGACAGCGCGCTGGAGCCGCATCGCAGGCGCGATCGGCCGGGCGCTGGAAGCGAATGGGTAGTCGGTTGCCGGTTATCGGTTTTCGGTGCCGTTCGTTGATCGTTGACCGTCAACCAACGACCAGTAACCGCCAACCGACGACCGGCAACCGGCAACCGTCAACCGACGACCGGCAACCGAGAACCGATATGAAATCGACCTCAAGAATTCGCAGCCTCGTTCGCAACCTCTTCCGCCGGTCGCGCGTGGAGCAGGAGCTTGACGACGAAGTGCGGGCTTATGCCGGAATGCTCGCCGATCAGCGCGTCAGCGAAGGCGAGAATCCCGAGGAGGCGCGCCGCCGCGCTCTGATCGATCTCGGCGGCGTCGAGCAGGTCAAGGAACAGGTGCGGGAGGTGCGTATGGGAACGCGACTGGAGATGATCGGGCAGGACCTGCGCTATGGCGCGCGCATGCTGCGGAAGAATCCGGGATTCAGCGCCGCGGCGGCGCTCACGCTGGCGCTCGGAATCGGCGCCAACGCGGCCATCTTCACGCTCACCTATGCCGTGATCCTGAAGAGTCTGCCCGTTCCCGATCCCGGGCAGCTCGTGCGTTACACCTTTCGCAACGGCAATCAGGACCTGGG
>JASHQD010000311.1 GCA_030037755.1 Terriglobia bacterium | reverse complement strand
AGTTGGTCTCCTCGATCGTCGTACCGCTTAGGAGGGTTTGGGCTGGCCGGGCATTTTGGCAGCCTGAGAGTGTGCCCGGAACGTATTTGTGGGCATTGCACCGAGCTTGCCGAGGGGTCTTCGATTGTCCGCGGGCGAGCCGCATCAGGCCACGGCGCCCAAGGAAGCCAGGCGTTGATTGACGATCCGCCAGAAGGTTCTTACGGCCTTCGACTTGTCATCAAAAAAGTCTTCGAAAAAGCCGGGGGCATTCAGCGGGGCCGGGTAGGCGTAGCGCTCGCCGTCGTCGCCGTAGGCGCTGATCCAGTCTTCGGGCTCGTGCGCATCGACCACGCGGAAAAGGCTCCGGGGATAGAGAAACGGCCGGCCGGCGTCATTCAGGATTCGATAGTCGTCGCTTTCGATTCCGATCACGACATAGGGCTGCCGGATAGTTAAGTCCGGATACCTCGCGTTTCTACGCCGCAATTTGACAATCATGGCTCTTTGACCCGCTTGCGCTTCAACTCAACCCGGCCCATACCGGGATGCTCGTACCAATGATACTCGAAGCGCGCCCTCAAGCTCGAAATCGGGACTGCTCTTCCTGGCCCATTTCGACGCCACACCGCCATAAGTTGTCACGAGCCTGCGAACGTCGCGGATTCGGCGGCCTTTGGCAATGACCCGGGACTGCGACAGCATCTCGCGAGTCAGCATCGGTTAACAAGATGCCACAGCCTTCCATCCTTTGTCGATGCGACCCCACCGCGCACCCTTGTTCGCGATTGGGCCAGCCCCGGAACGGTGAAGGAGGACTTGTTATGATGAGACCATGCCGACAGAAACCTCAGCGTTGTCATTGGCGGAATTGAGGGCGCGGCTTGGCCCCTTCTGCGAGAGGCACCACATCCGCCGCCTGGAGGTCTTCGGCTCAACGGCGCGGGGCCAGGCAACAGCGGCCAGCGACGTGGACCTGCTGGTGACCCTTGACGACTCTGCGCCGATTTCGACTGGCGACTTGCTCGAGATCGCGGGCGAAGCTGAAGAGTTGGTAGGGCGGCCGGTCGATTTCGTATTGCGCTCGTCGCTGGAGAAATCGCCGAACCCGCTCGCCCGCGAACAAATCCTGTCCACCGCGGTCCCCGTCTATGGAAGCTGACCAAATCGGACGCCTGCGCGACATCTTGTATGCAGCCCGCTTTGTGGCTGGCTAAGTCGACGGCGTAAGCGAGGCGGAGTTCTTCGCCAATAGCGAGAAGCAGGACGCGGTGATCCGGCGCATCGAAATCATCGGCGAAGCCACGGCCCATCTCAGCAACGCGACACAGCAAGCGTAGCCGAACTGCCTTTTCGCAAGATGCGCGGCATGCGCAATATCGTGGCCCACGACTATGCGGGCGTGGACGTTCGCATTGTGTGGGAGGTCGCCACAGTTCACGTGCCAGCGGTACGCTCCGTGCTTGAGAGATTCTTCGCCGAGTAACCAAGTCCCACCTCCCTCGCCCCGGTTTTTCCCCTTCGTTTATAAAATATCCGCAGGGCTAATCCGACTACACCTCTGGATGACGGAGAGCCCCGGCGCGGCCTGGATGGACATCGACCACGAAAAACCGATCGCGGACGCGGTCGGACGGGACCAGCCGCGGTCAGGGAGTGTTATCCGCGGCTGAGAGTTGGGTGGCCTCGACGGATGTGACTTCGATGGTAGAAGGCAACGCCGCGCTAAGGCCGATCTGAGTGAAGGGGAACGATGCTGTGTCGAAGTCCCGGATGGACTCATCGTTCACGAACAATGTCATCCTGCCGCCCTCTCGTTTCAAGCTGATCTTTCCGCCACCGGCCCAGTCGTGGGCCGCGACGGAGGCGGCGAGGCACGGCTCTCTCTCACTCAGGTGGACGGCCTGGCAGCCAACCGCGAGGAGGACTTGGTTGAGATTGATGAGGCGCTGCGCCGGCTGGAGGAACTCGATCCGCGCTCGGCGCGTGTGGTTGAATTGCGCTTTTTCGGAGGGCTGACGGAACAAGAGGCGGCCGAAGCGATAGGCATTTCTGTGGCAACTCTCAAACGGGACTGGGACTTTGCTCGCGCATGGCTGTTAAGCCAGTTGCGTGGCAACCCCGATGCCCAGGTTGAAGCTCAATGATGGGCGGAAATGGCCTCCCTCCAAGCTGTTCGTGCGTCCTGTAAAGCGCGGGTGGTGACGACATTAAAACCAATGCGCCCGCCTGGCCAACACACGGAGGCGGCGCAGTAGGTGGGCACCGCCTTTGGAATCTTACATCCGGCGACGCGCATTCAAGAACCAGGACGATCCCCAGAGTAGAACTACCCGGTAAATTGACGAGTATGGAAATATGAGAACGCTGAACGGGCTAAGACCAGCGTGTTCCGTGGTTTAGCTGCGGTCAATGCGATTCTTGGTGATCGGCGTCACTACAGTGGCGTGACTGTCGGTACGGAAGAACCTTTACAAACTAGGCAAATTGACCTCGAGCAGCAATAGCAATGGCAATCGCTATTCGGCACGGCAAGGTTCACTCGTTTCGAAGCCTCAGCGCGGCGTGGCTGTGCCGGAATGATCACAAACTCTGCTGCTTTAAAGGACCGGCCAGAAATGAACTACACGACAGAAGAGAGGCAAACAGGAGTTAGGACCCAGAACAGTTCTGAACCAGGATTCGGTGAGCTCATCGGCAGCTCGGCCGAAATGACGGAGATATTCACGCTCGCTTCCAGGATCGCTCTTTGCAACGTCACGGCCCTCATCACGGGTGAGACGGGCACCGGCAAGGGACTGCTTGCGCGTGCGATTCACGATCGCAGTTCCCGATCATCCGGACCCTTCGTGGCGTTCTCTTGCGCCAATCTCCCCGATACCCTTATCGATGACGAGCTCTTCGGTCACGAGAGGGGCGCGTTCACAGGAGCGGATGGGCTGCGCCTCGGACGCTTTGAGGCCGCGCATGGCGGCACCCTGTTTCTCGATGAAATCGGGGATCTCCCCCTGACTCTGCAGGCACGGCTGCTGCGCGTGCTCCAGTCGCGCAGCTTCGAGCGCCTGGGCGGCAGCCGGACAGTCTCGGTGGACATCCGGCTGATCTGTGCCACGCACCGCGATTTGGACGCGATGGTCCAAAGCGGCACCTTCCGCGAGGACCTGCTGTACCGGCTCAATGTGATGCAGCTTCGGATGCCACCGCTCCGCGACCGGGGCGACGACATCGAGCTGCTGGCCGAATGGGTGCTCGAGCGGTTTGCTTCAAAATTCAACAAAGCGATCAAGGGCTTCTCACTCGACGCTCTGAACGCATTGATGGAGTACTCCTGGCCCGGGAACGTACGCGAGTTGGAAAACGTGATTCAGCGCGCCGTCGTCATGGCGGAGACTGCCACCGTTCAACTTGGAGATCTTCCAGAGGAAATGTCGGATGGCGCGCAACCGCAGCTTGACCGGGAGGAAACTTACGACTCGGAAGTCCGGGATTTCAAGCGGCGGCTGATTAGCCGTACTCTGCGCGACTGCCACGGCAACAAGGCCGAGGCGGCCCGGAGGCTGCACATGGCGCGTCCTTATTTACATCGGCTGATTGCAATGCTGAACCTCGAACATATTGCGCTGCCGTGTGAATCCGGAGGCCAGCTCTCGGCCGCATGAAGGGAGAACGCGCAAAAGGCAGGCCCTGATTTTGGCGACATTCACCAGTGTGATGCGCGAACAGGAGCAGATCGATGCGAAGGTGTTGCACTGCAGGTTGTCCCTGGACGCAGCTCTGGAACCGCTCACCGCTTGTCATCCTGCTCCTGGCTCAACACGCGTTGGGTTGGGCGCAAGCGAAGACGCCTTCACCGCTGCCGGTGTTGACCACGGCGCAACAGGTGCGGGTACTCTCTCCCGATGAAGCGAATCGCGCGTACCCGGTGCGGCTGCGCGCGGTCGTAACCTATTGCGATTTTCGAAATCAGGACTTCTTTGTTCAGGACGCCACCGCCGGGATTTTTGTCGACGATCCCGCCCTCAAGACGGCCTTCGCAACTGGCGACGAGCTGGAGATCGAAGGTGTCACAGAGGACCCGGACTTCGCGCCGCAGATCGGCAAGCCGCGTTATCGCATCCTGGGCCAGGCTCCGCTTCCCAGGCCACAACCCGCCAGTTTTGACGCCCTGATTTCAACCCGCGAAGACAGCCAGTTTGTGCAGTTTGAGGGCATCGTGCAGAGCGCCAGTTCGGACTTGGGCCGCCTTATTCTGGACGTACTCGGCGACGGCGGCCACTTGAACGTAAACGTTTTGAACCCCCAGGGTCTGGCACCGGCACAGCTTGTCGACGCCAGGGTACGGCTGCAGGGAGTGTGCGGAGCAATTTTCAATCAGCAGCGGCAGCTGACCGCGGTGCAGCTCCAGGTGCCCGGCCGGCAGCAGATCATTATTTTTGAGCCGCCGGCGCCTGATCCGTTCAGCCTTCCCGTACGCGCGCTACGCGACCTGATGGTATTCACGCCACAGGGCACCTCGGAACACCGAATTCGCGTCCAGGGGACGGTGACGCTGCGAAGGCCGCGTCGCCTCTTTATCCAGGAAGGGAGTCAGGGGCTCTCGATGCCGTGGCCGCAGGCGGAGGCCGTGGCACCAGGCGACCGGGTGGACGCGGTGGGATTCGCAGACGTCGGCGAGTACAGTCCCGTACTCCAGCACGCTGTCGTTCGCCGCACCGGCTCCGCCTCCTTGCCGGTAGCGGCCTTCGTGACCGCCCGGCAGGCGTTGAGCGGGACCTTCGATGCCGTCCGGGTCAGTTTGGACGCGACAATTCACGATCAGAGACAGAGCGAAACCGATAAAGAGATAATCGCGCAGGATGGCGATGTGCTGTTCGAGGTCCGCCTCGATCAGCAGAGTGCTCCCGCAAACTGGCCGAATCTTCCTCCGGGCACACGTGTG
>JASHQD010000310.1 GCA_030037755.1 Terriglobia bacterium | reverse complement strand
CCGCAACTGATTGTCCCCTTCGTACTTCACCAGATAATCGATTCCAGGCGCCGCAGCACCGAGCTGCCGCAGCAACGTGGTGATCTGGCCGCGATGATAGGTCTGATGATTCACCACGTGAAACAATGCCTCCCCCAGCGGGTAGGTCCAGCGCTCGCCTCTGAGGTTCGTATAGGTCAGCGGCTGCTTCAACGCGGCCTCATCGAGGCCGGCCAGGTACGCACGAAGGTTGTGCTCCACGGCCTGCCAGCGTTCCCGGACGACGGTCAAGTTCGGAAAGGTTTCGGCAGCGAACGCTCGCGCGACCGCCTGGGCGTCAGCCTGCGTCGGCGCACGCCCCAGCCAGCGATCGAGCCAGATCTGCTCCACCGCCACGAGATGCGCCAGCGTGTCCCGAACCGATGAGAAGCTGCTGCCCATCGGCCGAACGAACTGCTCTCCGCTCAGCGCGGCACAGGCCTCGAGCTGGCGGTCGCGCGCCCAGTAGTTGTAGTCGAACAATTCGCGTAACGCGTCCAGTGTGATCATGTCGAAAGACTATTGTATGGTCGTGGGTCGATCGTCCTCGCCCAATTCGATCGCTTGCTTCTTGAGCTGCTCCGAGGCGTCGTAGAAGACGCCTCGAACGAACGATCGGAGCTGCTTCAACGCGTCCAAGGTCCTTCTCGCCTGTTCCGACTCCTCCTCGTTCGCGGCCTGGAAGTTCAGCGCTTCGGGATCCTCGTCGATCGGGAAAACCCGGGCGCGCTTGAAGGCGAGCGCGTCTCGCGCAAAGGTTCTGATGTTTCCCGGCATCCATTTCGAATCCGCAGCGACGATAGCCTTCGCGAGATCGAGAATCTGTTCCGTCCAGCCCGAAATCTGGAAAGTCGTGAACCGGTCAAGGGTGATTGCCACCGTCAGTTTGCTGCCATCCGGGATGATCTCCAGCGTCGGCTCTGGATTCGAGGAAGTGCCGGCTGCCTGAGCCATGTTGTTTTCACCAAGGCCGCGCTTACAATTCCGGCGCTCATAGAGCGCCGCTACAGAAGCTTCACGCCTTTGGATTCCACAGTCCGATCAGATTACCTTCCGGGTCCGCCATCCAGGCGAAGCCTCCCTGGTCGCCCGGAAGCTTGACGGGCGGGACAACCGTCTTACCGCCGAGCTTCCCGGCCTTGTCCAGGTATGTCTGAAGGTCGTCGACCTCGACGTAAACGGTCACGTAGTTGTGCGGCTCGTGGCCGAGCGACGTGATATGGCCGCCGATCCCGCCCGCGCCCGTTTCGATTATGGTGGCCGGGCCCATCGGCTTCATCTGCCAGTCAAAAAGCTTCGCGTAGAAGTCCGACGTTTTTGCGCTATCCCTGCAGCCAATCTCGAAGTGCGTGACCGGTCTCCCCATTTACGCCCTCGTCCGTCCCTCAATCTGTGTAATCTGCGAAATCTGCGGATTGCTCTTCTAACCCACCGATCCTTCCAGGCTCACGCTCAGCAGCTTCGTCGCTTCCACCGCGAACTCCATGGGCAGCTCCCGGAACACCTGCTTGCAGAACCCATTCACGATCATACTGACCGCGTCTTCGGTCGAGAGCCCCCGCTGGCGGCAGTAAAAGATCTGGTCTTCGCCGATCTTCGATGTGGACGCCTCGTGCTCCACCTGCGCGCCCGGGTTGCGGACTTCAAGATACGGGAACGTGTGCGCCCCGCACTTGTCGCCGATCAGCAGCGAGTCGCACTGCGAGTAATTACGCGCGCCCTCGGCGCCTTTCAGGATCTTCACCATGCCGCGATAGCTGTTCTGCCCGTGGCCGGCCGAGATACCCTTCGACACGATCGTGCTCTTGGTGTTCTTGCCGATGTGGATCATCTTGGTACCCGTGTCGGCCTGCTGATAATTGTTGGCCACGGCCACCGAGTAGAACTCGCCCACGGAATTCTCGCCTTGCAGGATGCAGCCCGGATACTTCCAGGTGATCGCCGACCCGGTCTCGACCTGGGTCCAGGAGATCTTCGAGTTTGCGCCCGCGCACTTTCCGCGCTTGGTGACGAAATTATAGATTCCGCCCTTGCCCTGTTTGTCGCCCGGATACCAGTTCTGGACCGTGGAGTACTTGATGGTGGCGGTATCGAGCGCCACCAGCTCGACTACGGCCGCGTGGAGTTGATTCTCGTCGCGCATCGGCGCCGTACAGCCCTCGAGATAACTCACCGACGCCCCTTCGTCAGCCACGATCAGCGTCCGCTCGAACTGGCCGGTGTTCATGGCGTTGATGCGGAAGTACGTCGAAAGCTCCATGGGGCAACGGACGCCCTTGGGCACGTAGCAGAATGATCCGTCCGTGAAGACCGCGGAGTTCAGCGTGGCGAAGAAATTGTCCGTGTAAGGCACGACCGATCCCAACCACTTCCGGACCAAGTCCGGATGTTCCTGGACGGCCTCGGAGAACGAGCAGAAAATGATCCCCCGATCGGCCAGCGTCTTCTTGAATGTGGTCGCTACGGAGACGCTGTCAAACACCGCGTCCACGGCTACCCCCGCGAGAGCGGCGCGCTCGTTAATGGGCACGCCCAGCTTTTCGTAAGTCCGCATGATCTCCGGGTCGACTTCGTCGAGGGAACTCAGCTTCTTCTTGGGAGCGGCGTAGTAATGAATCGCCTGATAGTCGATTGGGCCGTAGTGGATGTTCGCCCAGGTCGGCTCTTTCATGGTGAACCAGTGCCGCAGCGCTCGCAGTCGCCACTCCAGCAGCCACTCGGGTTCGTGTTTCTTGCCTGAGATCAGGCGGATGATGTCCTCGTTCAGCCCGGCCGGGGCCAGATCCGCCTCGACGTCCGTGTAGAAACCGTACTTGTACTCTTGGGTTGCCAGAGTTTCGACATTAGTGACTGGAGTGGGCATGAGTCCTCCTCAGAAGCCCTCAACGCACGTCCCGACGTAGTGCGATTCCCAAGGGCTGAGCCGACGCTAACGGAATCTGTACGCTGGGGTCAACTTTCCTCAACCGAGGCTCGGCTGGGACAATGTGAACGGCGCGAAGCAGACGCCAAGCGGCTCCAGCTCAAGAATACGAAACCAGTACAACTTTGTCAAGATTATGGACCACCAACACAAGCGCTGGCTTCGTAGCGCCTGAGGCGTCCGCGCACCGAGCCGCACCTCGTCACCTTCAAAGCGCAGGCCTCGGGGAGTGCGGTCACGAAAAAGTGACTTGCACAACTTCGCATCCTCATGCAAGTGCTTGTTTTCCTTTCCGGATCGACGCCGGAAGCTTGTATTGCCCCTGGCATGATAATTGCCTTGCAAGCAGCGTTCGGAACGGTGTCCGTATCGATGAGCAAGCTGGTGCCCGATCAACTGTGCTCAGCACTGCGGCAACCAAGACTCAGCAGCACTTGGCAAGTTCGACGCACATGAGCGGAAGCCGAGTTCTCCGGGGCCGTGCGATTCCCGGGAAAGCGGACGGAGAAATGCTCCCGCTTTGCGACCTGTTTCTCGGGCGCGCGCCACCGTGGCCCGCGCTCATCTGCCACCGAGGGCCCCTTTGGCCGCGCTGAACCCACGGCGCGACGGAGTGCGGCTCTCACAACCTCCATCTCATCAGGGGGCTTGAAGGCGCGAAGGTCAGGCACGCGCCGCGTGTTCGGTCTTTGCGCCCTCGAGCACTTCCAGAAATCTTTTGAGCCACGCCGGATGCGCCGGCCACGCCGGTCCCGTGACCAGGTTCCCGTCCACGTGCGCTTCCGTCATGCCCACGCTCACATATACTCCGCCAGCCGCGGTGACCTCGGGACCGACAGCCGGATAAGCGCTGATCGACCGGCCTTTCGCAACGCCGGCAGCGGTCAGCAATTGCGCGCCGTGGCACAGCGCTGCCACGGGCTTGCGCGCCTCGAAAAAGTGCCGGACGATTTCGAGTACTCGCGCGTCCATCCTCAGGTACTCCGGCGCGCGCCCGCCGGGAATCACCAGGCCGTCGTAGGATTCGGGCCTCACCTCGTCGAAATCGGCGTTGAGCGCGAAGTTGTGGCCGCGCTTTTCGCTATAAGTCTGGTCGCCCTCGAAGTCGTGAATGGCGGTGCGCACTGCTTCGCCCGATTTCTTCCCCGGGCATACCGCGTGAACCGTGTGGCCAACCATCTGCAACGCTTGAAACGGAACCATGGCTTCGTAGTCCTCGACGTAGTCGCCCACGAGCATCAATAGCTTCTTGCTTCCCATGTCTTCCTCCCTTCGGTAGGAACCATCTTAACCCGTGGCATGGCCATCCTGGCCGTGATCCTTCACGGGCGGGACGCCCGCGCTACAGCCGCGGATCGATGAATCACCTTAAGACGCATTTTCCTCTTGCGCGCCGTGGAGAAGTCTGTATTCTGCAATTGGCGACTCGGAGCGCGGGCGTCATGCTCGCGCTCCCGGCCGAGGTGAGAGAACAAGAATTGAGCGCGCTGCTTCCGTCTCCGCGGTCCTCATCGCATACCCCTCAGTCCGCCCGAAAGAATCTCGCCAGGCTGACACTCTGGCCGCTGGTCGCCGCCACTTTCTTCATGGTATCCGGCGGCACGTACGGCACTGAGGACATCGTTCATGGCGCAGGCTACGGTCTCGCTGTCCTGATTCTGATCCTGACGCCGCTCGTCTGGAGCCTGCCCACGGCGTTCATGATCGGCGAGCTGGCCAGCGCCTTGCCCGCCGAGGGAGGCTACTACGCCTGGGCGCGGCGCGCGCTCGGGAACTTCTGGGGATTTCAGGAAGCGTGGCTTTCGCTGGCGTCCAGTGTCTTTGACATGGCGATCTATCCCACGCTGTTCGTCGCCTACCTCACGCGCCTGGTTCCCTCGTTCGGGATTGGGCATCGCGGCGAAATGGTTGCGCTCGCAGTTGTGGTGACCTGCGCGGCGCTCAACATCGCCGGGATTCGCGTGGTCGGCATCACCTCGCTCTGGCTGTTCTTCCTGCTCTCCGCCCCATTTGCCTTGATGGTCCTGCTGGCGCCCTTCGAAGTGGGCAAGCTCGCCCACGCCCACACGGCTCCCGTGACCTCGACGGTCGGATTGCTCGGGGGCACGCTCATCGCCATGTGGAACTACATGGGCTGGGACAACGCCTCCACGATCGCGCTCGAAGTGGAGCGCCCGCAGCGGACCTATCCGCGCGCCATGCTCGCCGCCGTGCTTCTGGTCGCACTCAGCTACATTCTTCCCGTGCTCGCCGTGAAGATCACGGGCGTGCCCGGGTCGGCGTTCGAGACGGGCTCGTGGGCCGATCTCGCCGGACTCATGGCCGGCAACTGGCTGCGTGTCGCCCTGGTGCTCGGCGGCATGATGAGCGGATTCGGCATGTTCAACGCGCTGGTGATGAGCTATTCGCGGCTGCCGCTCGCCATGGCTCAGGACGGCATGCTGCCGCGCGTCTTCGCCAGGGTCCATCCCAAAACGCGGGCGCCCTGGGTGGCGATCGTCGTCTGCGCCACCGGCTGGGCGCTCTGCCTGGGGCTCGGATTCGAGCGCCTGGTGACGCTCGATATCATGGTATACGGCGCGAGCCTCGTGCTGGAATTCGTCAGCCTGGTGGCGCTCCGCATTCGCGAGCCCAACCTGCGCCGTGATTTTCGTGTTCCCGGAGGACTCGCGGGCGCCGTGCTCGCCGGCGTCTTTCCCACCGCCCTGCTCACCCTGGCGCTGATTCATAGCGACCACGAAACGGTGCTGGGCATGAACGCCCTGCTCTTCGGACTGTCGATCGTCGTGGCCGGCTTCGTCATTTACCCGGTAACATCCGCGGTGTGGCGTCCCAAACCTGGACTCGAGCTGTCCGAAAGTCCGGCAGAAGCGGCCACGGACTGATTCGGTCGCCGGTTGCCGGTAGTCGGTTCGTGGATCGTTGACGCATGTTCACGCTCCAGGGTCGACGATCTACGATCCCCGGGAATCAACAACCAATAACCGGCAACCGACGACCGGCAACCGAAAATGGCTTTGGCTGATTTCCTCATGTCTGCGACTACGTCGCATATGTGACGTCATCCAATTGTATTCAGAAGGCTTAGCTCCGGCCGATCATCGTCGGGGTCTACGCAGCCCGAGTGGCTTTGGTAAGGCCTTTTTTGGCGATTTTTTGCGATCCGGCGCTGATTCTAAACGGCTTAGTGGCTTTGGCAGCCGTTTTTTTAGGATCTTTTTTGCCTTTTTGGCATCTTTTCGCGCTTTTTTGTAGCCTCCTGCCGGAGGCTCTGTACGAAGGCCGATCTGCAGCGCCCGGAGCAGCGAGGTAATCACTCTCTGCTTGCGATCGAGCGCTTGCCGTAAATGCTGTCCTTCCAAGCTCATAGCGCGATCCTGCTCGGCGGGTTGAGGCGCGCCCGGCACGCCACCTGCGGCATGGTGGCTTTGTCGACATAGAGTGAGAACAGCGCCAGGGCTTTCTCTTCCTCCTGGCGGATCAGGTCGAACAATCCTGCAAGCCGGGCTTCACTCAACGTTGCCTCGGTTCCTAGGCTCGGCGCGGGCCAGGCTGGCACTCGCGAGGTCACCGAGCTTACATTCACCAGCGGGTCGCGTCGGTAAACGCGTCCGGTGATGCGGTTGCGCGGATTCGAGCGCGTTGGGTCTGAAACCGGGCGAGACGCGGACGCTCGAATTCAAGCTGACGCCCCGCGAGCTGCAGATGTTGAATCGCGACATGCACGAGGTGGTCGAGCCGGGCACGTTCGACATCATGGTAGGTCCGAGTTCCGATCGAACCACCAGCGTTCCGTTGCAGGTCGTCGTGCAATAGACGAAGTCGAATGCACTCGCGGAGATCGCGCCTCGACCGCGCGCGCCGCCGGTGCCGAAATGTCGGCATTGAAGAGGGGGCATTAACATGGACTCGACTCGGTACAGGGCACGCTACCGGCATCAACCGAAAACCCCGAACCGATAACCGACAACCGCTCGTGCGATAGCCGATCAGTTTAGCTACAGAACCGATCCGAGATTTTCCTGGCAAGCTGCTGATTTCAAGCCACATTCCAGCTTGCATCGTAGGGATGTTTTTGCTCTCGGCTCGCTGGCCCACCACGACATGTGGTAACGGCGGGCACGAAACGCTGTAACGGTTACACGAGAAGCAGCGAATTGCAGAGTGCTCATGTACCCTTTTGCTGAAAATAGGCCTGTTTTCGAGGCTAAATTGCTGAAAACAAGCGAGATAGCGGAAGTGGCTTTGGCAGAGGCCGTTTCTGACGTAAATAACTGATGCCTTTAGGTTTAAGCCTAGTGGGTTTGCTGGCTTTGGCGTGCTGAAACAAAAACTGCTCGGTGGACTGGCTGAAAAAGTGAAATGACAGCGCGACCCGGCGATTAACGGCGTCGATATCATCTGCTAATTGACTACATTATACACCCAATTTGCTCAGAGTCAAGCTTTATTTTGGCGGCCGTCCTGATTTCGGTGTAGGGTTGGCGCCCGTGGGTGCGCGAGGATGGCATTACGAGAAACTCTGCGTCAGCCCCAGGATGGCGTCCTCGATCAGGCGGAGCGCCAATTTGGTGTCGCTTCGGGACGTTCTGCCGCGCACCTCAGACGGAATCTGTGGTAAATTCGCGTAGAATCAAGCGCAGGAGGGCTGCAAGTGAGCGGAGTCAAAGAAGAAGCTCTGAAGTTGGTTGACGGCTTGCCGGATGAAGCATCCTGGGATGACGTCATTTACCAGATGTACGTGCGAAAGAAAATCGAGAAAGGGATCGAAGCGGCTGACGAAGGCCGTGTGCTAACGCATGAAGAAGTGAAAAGGCAATTCCTGCACGAATGAAGCTCATCTGGACCGAACCCTCCGTTGAAGATCTGCGTTCCATCCGCGACTACATCGCCCGGGATTCCGAATATTACGCTGCCGACGTCATCGAGCGCTTGATTCTCAGTGCCGAGCGCCTGATGCAATTTCCACGGCTCGGGAGGGCAGTACCGGAAGCGCACAATCAGGACATCCGCGAGTTGTTTTGTGAAAGCTATCGGATCGTCTACCGCATCACGGGCGAACGCCTTGAAATCCTCACCGTGGTTCACGGCAGCAGAGAACGAGGCTGACTGGGTCTAAGAGTAGGGATACCTTTGGTCGCGGGTGTGGTATAAGCAGGAGTTAGGGAGTCTCGATATGCTCGATTGGTCCCAGTGTGCCGCCGTCGAAAGCGTCCCCGGAAAGCGGAGCGGCGCGTGGGTATTCCGCGATACGCGTACCCCGGTATCCGTTGTCTTTGACAATCTGGAAGCGGGCGCCTCGATCGCGGAGATTATGGAGTGGTTCCATTTGTCGCGTGAACAGGTGGCCGCGGTCATCGAATTTGCGGCGCGGAGCCTTGACGCGCCGCCGGCGCCGCCCATCGATCCGATGCAGAATGCTCATCCTATTTGATAACGGTGTCCCGGCCCCACTCCGGTACGCGCTCAAGGGACATATCGTGGTCGAGGCCATTGAACGGGGATGGGATCGGCTGCTGAACGGCGAACTGATAGCGGCCGCCGAAGCGGAAGGTTTTAACATTCTGCTGACGACCGACAAGAACATCCGTTACCAGCAAAACTTGAAGGAACGGACAATTGCCCTCGTTGTTCTTGGCAACCAGCAGTGGCCCGTCTTGCGGCGGTATGTGGAGAGAGTTCTGGTGGCTGTGAATACCGCAGTGCCGGGAAGCTACACCGAAGTCGACGTACCCTTGCACTGAAACCCGTGAGAGCGCCGCGGTGACCACGACATAAACTGCGATGTCGTGGCCACCCGCGTGAATTCGTAACCCCGCGTTGACATCCGCCACGTGGCGGATTACACTACGCCC
Organism: Terriglobia bacterium; assembly: GCA_030037755.1. Classification (GTDB taxonomy): domain Bacteria; phylum Acidobacteriota; class Terriglobia; order UBA7540; family UBA7540; genus Gp13-AA77. Next base: position 33 of record JASHQD010000310.1, on the reverse strand, counting down.
GATGATACGGACAATCCGGCATAAGGGCTTGAA
>JASHQD010000309.1 GCA_030037755.1 Terriglobia bacterium | reverse complement strand
AGGCATGCCGAGCCCCAGGGACGGCGGTGAGGACACCGCCGCTACGGCACGCGGTTGTCACAGTATTCCGTAATCCTCCTTAGGTGTACTTCACCCACTTGGTGAGTTCTGCGAGCGAAGGACGCTTGCCGTACATGAGAATCCCCACGCGATAGATTCGAGATGCCAGAAAGACCAGGGCCGACGTGGTCAGCACCAGGATTACCAGGCAAAGCGCGATTTGCCACGCCGGTGGAGTCTGCAGGGCGACGCGCAGCAGCATGAGAATCGGCGCGAAGAACGGGATCATGGAGAGCCCCACGGCCAAAGGCGAATTGGGATCGCGCAGAACGACGTTGAACATCACGACCGCGGCTACGATCAGCAGAGTGACGGGCGTCTGCAACTGCTGCGCTTCCTGATCGTTCGAGACCATGGCGCCGATCGCCGCGTAGAGCGACGCATACAGCAAGTAACCCGCCAGGAAGAAGACCATGGTAAAAGTCAGCATGACCCAGGAGAGATGGAGGGACGGCAGGCCTCCGGCGTGCGCCATCGACGCCATCGCGGCGCCATAGGCCGTAATCAGCCCACCCACCGTGACCCAGATCGCGTATTGAGTGAGTCCGACGCCCGCCACGCCCAAAATCTTGCCGGCAAGCAGATAAAAAGGCCGCGTTGAAGCAACCAGAATCTCGATAACGCGCGTCGTCTTCTCCTCCATAACGGCGCGCATGGTGGCGACTCCGTAAATGATCAGCGTGGTGTAGAGCAACATCGCCACCACGATACCGATGATGATCGTCTGCCCTTTTTCTTCAGTCTCACCATGCGTCCCAACTTTGATCACTTTCAGGTCGACGCCTTCAACCAGCTGCGACACGTCGGAAACGTCGACGCCGCGGGCATGCAGCCGCTGCGCGATTACCGCGTTGCTGATGGCGTGGTTGAGTTCGCTGCTGATCGTGACCTGGCCCGGATTCTCGGTGTGGAACTCTGCCGAGGACTTGCCGTCCGTGATTCCCGCCGGCAGCAGCAGGAAAGCATCAACCTGGCCGTTCAGGACCTGAGCCCGCAGCCCGTCTTGTTCGCTCGCGGAAGGCTCTTCCACCGTCCTCACGATCTGGAATTCCGGCAGGCCGTTCGGCAGCTTGGCGTTCAGCCCCTTGGTGACGCTGTCCGCGAGGCGCCCGGTTTGATCGAGCACCACAATTCTGAGCGTCCGTCCGGCCTGACGGCTGGCGGTGAAAATCTGCAGCAGTAGCACGCCCACCGTGAGCAGCGGCACGATGACGGTGCTGAAGATAAATCCCTTCGTTCGCACGCGCGTGAGATACTCGCGCTTGATCACCAGCCAGAGCTTATGCATGTCCGTTTCCCGCAACCTTCTCGATGAAAATGTCGTTCAAGGGCGGCTCCATCAGCTCAAAACGGTTGACGCGCACCCCGTGCGCCAGGGCCGACTTCAGGATTTCCTGTGAGTCCGCGTCGGGGTGCAGCCTGACCTCGGTGACCGCGCCGAAGTGGTTGATCGCGGCCACCAGCTCCGGCCGATCGAGAAAACTGCCGTCGCCTTCGAACTCAAGCCGGACCGTGTTCTTGCCGTAGGATCGCTTGATCGCCGCCAGTTCGCCGTCGAGCACACTCTGCCCCTTGTTGATCAGGCAGATCGAGTCGCACATCATCTCCACCTGTTCCATCCGGTGCGTGGACAGGATGATGGTGGTCCCCTGGCGGCGCATATCGAGCATGATGTCCTTGATAACGCCGGCATTCACCGGGTCGAGTCCGGTGAAGGGTTCATCGAGGATCAGCACCGGCGGGCGATGCACCACGGCCGCGATGAACTGCACCTTTTGCTGCATTCCTTTCGAAAGATCGATCACCTTGTTTGCCGACCACGAAGTCAGTTCCAGGCGCCCCAGCCACTCATCCACGCGCCGCGCCGCTTCATGATCGCCCAAGCCCTTCAGCCCGGCGAGAAACAGCAGCACGTCGCGCACCTTCATGCGCGTGTAAAGCCCTCGCTCTTCCGGCAGGTAGCCAATCCGGTCCTGGCTGGATTCGGTGAGCGGCTGGCCGAGCATCTCGATCGAGCCCTCGTCGGGGACCGTGATGCGCAGAATCATGCGGAGCGTCGTCGTCTTACCGGCGCCATTCGGCCCCAGCAGTCCGAAAATCGAGCCTTCGCTGATCCGCAGGCTCAGGCCATTCACGGCAACAACATCGTCGAAGCGTTTGGTGACGCCTTTCACGGCGACTGCGGCGTTTTTTCCCATCCCTACCCCGATTCGAACCGGCGCCGGACACGTCACAAGCCGGACGAGAATGCGCGATCTCGCGCACTGCGTCCTCTCATTCCGCTTAAAACCCCGTGGACGGCCGGCAAGAAGCGATGTCCATACTATAGCATCCAATTATTGACCAGCAATCACAAATCCCCGGGTGGATACGGCTCAGTTTTCACACCACCGGCAGTGATCGGCTCATTGCGGGGCGAATTCAGTGCTACGATTCAGTCCAGGAACAAATGACAAACTGCGACTGGTTTCAGGGCGGCGAGGCACTGTGCGAAACCGCCCCGCCCGGGGTAAGATAGCGGGCTCGCGGCTTGACGGTGAATTCGGGGCCGCCCGGGGAAAGGACTATTCATGCGTAATGTTGTAATTATCGGCTCCGGCTGTGCCGGACTCACCGCCGCGATCTATGCGGCGCGCGCCAATCTGAAACCACTGGTCATTCGCGGTCTGGAGGCTGGCGGGCAGTTGACGCTGACGACGCTGGTCGAGAACTTCCCGGGCTTTCCGCAGGGGGTTCAAGGCCCGGAACTGATCGACCTGATGCAGAAACAGGCTTCGGTGTTCGGCGCCGAGTTCCTCGAAGGAAACGTCACAAGGGCCGATCTTTCCAGGCAGCCCTTCACGCTGGAGGTTTCATCCGAGACGATTGAAACCGAGACGTTGATCATTGCCTCGGGCGCCTCGGCAAAACTGCTCGGCCTGGAATCGGAGCGGAAGCTGCTCGGCCACGGCGTCTCCACCTGCGCCACCTGCGACGGCTATTTCTTCCGCGGCAAAGACGTGGCCGTGGTCGGCGGAGGCGATACGGCCGCGGAGGATGCCCTCTTCCTCACCCGCTACGCCAACGAAGTGAACGTCGTGCATCGCCGCGACCAGCTTCGCGCCTCCAAGATCATGCAGGACCGGCTCTTTCGCAATCCCAAGATCCGCTTTACGTGGGATTCCCATGTGAAGGACATCCTGGACCCCGATCAAACCGAAGTTACGGGCGTGCGCCTGCAGAACGTCAAGACCGGCGAGGAAAGCTTCAAGCCTCTCTCCGGCGTTTTCATCGGCATCGGCCATTCCCCGAACACCGCGATTTTCAAGGGACAGATCGACCTGAACGAAAGCGGATACATCATCACCCACGAGGGATCGAAAACCAATATTCCAGGCGTCTTTGCGGCCGGCGACGTCCAGGATCACATTTACCGGCAGGCGGTTACCGCAGCGGGTTCGGGCTGCATGGCGGCCATCGACGCCGAGCGCTACCTCGAAGCCCATGACTGATCGGATTGGCGCAATTCCCGACTGACCAGACTCCGGACTGTCCGACTGAACCATGCTACGCGCACTACTGCTCTACCTTTCCGAGCGCAAGACTCCGCAGCGCCTGCTGACCAGCCTGCCCGGCGCACGCCGGCTGCCCGAGCGGTTCATCGCCGGTGAAACACTGGAGGACGCGATCAAGGCCATCCGCCGCCTCAATGCCGAAGGTTTCGAGGTCACGCTCGACCACCTCGGCGAGAGCGTCACGAATCCGGCGGAGGCCGAGGCGACGTGCCATGGCTACCTCGACGTGATGGAGCGGCTCCGGAGCGAAGGGCTCCGCGCCAACATTTCCGTGAAGCTGACCGCGCTCGGTCTCGCCCTCGACGAATCGCTGGCGCTGCAGCATGTGAAGGCGCTGGTGGACCGGGCGTCGAAGCTCGACGCTTTCGTCCGCATCGACATGGAGGGCTCGCCCTTCACCGAAAGCACGCTGCGCGTGTTCCGGCTTGCCGAGGCGCCACGCGGCCGGCTGGGAATCGTCATTCAGTCGTATCTCCGCCGCAGCGCCCGGGATGTCGATGACCTGCTCGCTTACGGCGCGCGCATTCGCCTCGTCAAGGGCGCCTACAAGGAGCCGGCGGAGATCGCCTTTCCGGAGAAATCCGACGTCGACGCCAATTTCGTCGACCTCGCCAGGAAGATGCTGGCGAGCCGCATTTATCACGCTTTCGGAACCCACGATCGCTCCATGATTGGCGGTGTTCTCGACTTTGCGCGCGCCAGCAAGATCGGCCCTGACGAATTCGAGTTTCAGATGCTTTATGGCGTCGCGCGCAAGCTGCAGCGCGAGCTTCTCCAGCAGGGGTATCGCGTGCGCATCTACGTTCCCTACGGGCGGCAGTGGTATCCCTACTTCATGCGGCGCCTGGCGGAGCGGCCCGCCAACGTGCTGTTCCTTCTCAAGAATCTGTTCAGGGGCTGACTTCGACGGAAATAACTGCTCCTGCCAATAAAGCTGGGGATGCTTCCGAGAGGCGAGCGTCCCGGGAAGATACGGTTCTGTTCCGATCTTGCTACTGTGAATCCTGTCGTACCTCTCATGGACGGTTTCGCGAAAATCGCGGGTCTCATCTTCGCAAAATACGGCTCTTGCCGGATTGATTCGTCTCTTGTCCTGGCAGAACATCGGACCGTTAAGCGGTGTTGTGGCTGCCGGTCCTTTGCCGATGTCCCTCCTTCGATTCTGCCGGCCGGCAGCCACGCTGGCGTGATCGCTTTGATGACCGCCCCGTTTGCCTGAATCACCCGGAACGGTGCCTTGCTCGTCAAGGGGATGCGCGAAGCGCCTTTGAGTGCGGCGGCCATGACGCCGCTTTTTTTCTCCAACACATTGATTGGTTCCTGCCAAGGCGGCGGCATGGCCGCCGCACTCGAAGGCGGGCCAGGCCCGGAACCGTCACGCCTCGGATATCGGTCAGCAAGTTGGCAGTCAAGAAGCTGTACCAGGCTGCCCCCCGCAGATTTTCCGTGACGCATGGGGCAAGCCGCGCAACCCGCCTTTTCGATCGGGTATCTTTGTGCCGTTTGGCCCTTATTCTGCGCCGTCACGAGCGGGAGTGCCATCCGTAACCGGCCTGCACCCAGGAGGTTCGCCGCTTTATGCGTAGGCTACTCATTGAACTCATCATTGACGCTGCAAACCCATCTTCTAGCCTATTCCACGGGCATGGCACCCGCTACTGAGGCTGCAGATCTTCACGTAAGAAAGCTTGACAAAGGGCTAGATGTGTGGTATGCGGTGGGCATACTCTCTCGATTCCGGAGGTCTTTGCCATGCCCTTGCGCCGTTCACCCGTTACCCCGGCGGCTCTTCGCGCCCGCCGCCGGAATTCCCTCAAATCCACCGGACCCCGTACCGTGCGCGGCAAGGCCTGGTCGTGCTTGAACGCCCTGCGCCATGGCCAGCGCTGCCGGCGCCGCACTTTCCGCGACAAGCTCGCTCGCACCGGTGACGCCGAGGCTGTGTATCTGTTCGACTTCATTTTCGAGGAGCTTTTGAGGAGCCACGAACACCCCAGCGAGTTCGTCTGGCGGCGCCTGGAGTCTCTGGCGGTGCGGGCGTGGTGCATTGAAAGCGGCCGGCGAGGCCGGAAAGTAGCGAAAACATGCCTACGAACGAAGCTGGAAAGTGGCGTGCGCATCTACAGATACCGGGAAAATTACGTGGTGCCCCGGCGGCTGACGATCACCAACAAGGCGGGATGGGGGTTTGCGCTGATCAATCCGGCGCCGTCGCGCCG
>JASHQD010000308.1 GCA_030037755.1 Terriglobia bacterium | reverse complement strand
TCGCCAAGAACGTGGTGGCGGCGGGCCTGGCGCGCCATGCCGAAGTGCAACTGGCCTACGCGATCGGCGTTGCGGAGCCGGTCTCGGTTATGGTCAATACCAACGGTTCGGGCAAGCTTCCCAACGGCAAGCTTGTCGAGTTAATCCGCCGCAATTTCCAACTGACGCCGCGCGGGATCATTGAGTCCCTCGACCTGCTGCGGCCCATCTATCGTAAGACCGCCGCTTATGGCCATTTCGGCCGTCGCGAGCCCGGCTTCACCTGGGAACAGACGGACAAAGCTGAGACATTGAAAAAGGAGGCAGGTGTTTGATGGCGACGAGTACGGTTTCGAAATTGAACTACGACGTGAAGGATATCGGGCTGGCCGCGAAGGGCAAGCTGCGGATTGAGTGGGCGAACCAGTGGATGTCAGTGCTGCAACTGATCCGCAAGCGCTTCGCCGAGGAGCGCCCGCTGGAAGGCGTTCGCGTAGCCGCCTGCCTGCACGTCACCACGGAGACGGCAAATCTGGCGATTACGCTGCGCGACGGCGGCGCCCAGGTGGCGCTTTGCGCGTCGAATCCGTTGAGCACGCAGGACGACGTGGCTGCATCGCTGGTACACGACTATCACATTCCGGTTTTCGCCATCAAAGGTGAGGATCACGAGACCTACTACAACCACCTGCATGCGGTGCTCGAGCATCGCCCGCAGATCACGATGGACGACGGCGCGGACCTAGTGACGGCCGTGCTCACCAAGCGCCAGGACCTGATTCCCGACATCATCGGCAGCACCGAAGAGACCACCACCGGAGTCATCCGGCTGCGTAGCATGGCGAAGGACGGCGTGCTGCGGTTTCCCGTGATCTCGGTGAACGATGCCGACACCAAGCACCTGTTTGACAATCGCTACGGCACGGGTCAATCGACCGTCGATGGCATTATTCGCGCTACCAACCAGCTTTTCGCCGGACAGCGCGTGGTAGTTGCCGGCTACGGCTGGTGCGGGCGCGGCTTCGCGATGCGCGCCAAGGGCCTGGGCGCGGACGTGATCGTCACCGAAGTCAATCCCACGCGCGCGCTGGAAGCGGTCATGGACGGTTTCCGCGTGATGCCGATGTCGGAAGCGGCCAAGATCGGCGACATCTTCTGCACCCTGACCGGCGACAAGAGCGTGATCGTTGCCGAGCATTTCAACGTGATGAAGGATGGCGCCATCGTGGCCAATTCCGGCCACTTCAACGTGGAGATCGACATCCCGGCGCTCGAAGGCCTCTCCAAATCGAAGCGCCAGACCCGCGATTTCGTGGACGAGTACACGCTCGCTGACGGCCGCAAGATCTACCTGCTGGGCGAAGGTAGGCTCATCAATCTAGCCTCTGCCGAGGGGCATCCGGCGGTGGTGATGGACATGAGCTTCGCCAACCAGGCGCTCTCTGCAGAGTATCTGGTGAAGAACGCCAAGGACCTCGAGCCGAAAGTCTATCCGGTGCCGGCGGAACTCGACCAGAGCGTGGCGCAGCTGAAGCTCGAATCGCTTGGCGTTGGCATCGATACGCTCACGCCCGAGCAGGAGGCGTACCTGGCCTCGTGGAACGAAGGCACCTAGTACGGAAACGATCGACCGAATTGAGAGCCGCACGGCCCGCACGTTCGCGAACCCTGCGGCTCTCGCATTTTCTGGGGCTGTAGCGGTGCTGTCCTCAGCGCCCGCAGTCGCTGTAGCGGCGCTCTATGAGCGCCGGCTTTCCTAAAGTGACCTGCGCCGAAAAACCGGCGCTCATAGAGCGCCGCTACAGCGATGAGTCAAATGAAGGATTTAGCACAACGCGCGCTCGACACCGCGGTGGCCCAAGGCGCCACCTACGCTGACGTGCGCGCCATCGACTATCGCCAGCGCTATCTCTCCACCAAGAACGGCAACGCTTCCGGCGTGCGCGATTTCGAGTCGCAAGGCCTGGGCGTGCGGGTCATCGCCGACGGCGCCTGGGGGTTTGCCTCGACGGATGATCTTACGCGCGAAGGAGTGGATCGCTGTGCCGCGCAGGCGGTCGCGATCGCGCAGGCAAGCGCGCTCGCCAAGCGCCACGACGTGCAATTGGCGCCCGAGGATCGCGTGGCCGATCATTGGGAGAGCCCCTGCCAGGTCGATCCGTTCCTGATGCCGGTTTCCGTTTGTCTCGACCTCCTCCTGAAGATCGACGCGGAAATGCGAAGCGTGAAAGGCGTGACGCTCGCCGAAGGCTCGATGGATTTCCGGCGGACCGATCAGCTATTCCTGTCGAGTATCGGCTCGGAGATCCGCCAGGTCCGCACCCAGACCGGTGTGGGCTACAGCGCGACCTCGTTCGGCGAGGGCGAGATCCAGAAACGATCGTATCCGAACTCCTTCGGCGGTCAGTATCAGACCAAAGGCTACGAATTGATCGAGGAACTGAACCTGCTCGGCAGCGCACGGCGCATCGCCGAGGAATGCGTGGCGCTGCACTCGGCCGAGCAGTGCCCGCAGGGCGTCAAGGATATAATCCTGGGTGGTGCACAGCTCGGTCTCCAGATTCATGAGTCGATCGGGCATCCGATTGAGCTCGACCGCGTCCTCGGCGACGAAGCCAATTACGCCGGAATGAGTTTTCTGACGCTCGAGAAGCTCAACAACCTGAAGTACGCCTCGGAGATCGTGAACGTGGTGGCGGATGCCACTCCGGAGCACGGTCCCGGGCTCGGCACGTTCCGCTATGACGACGAAGGCGTGCCGGGGCAGTGCACGCCCATCATTCGCGACGGGCTGTTTGTCGGGTATCTGAGTTCGCGCGAGTCGGCTCAAACCGCGGGCTTGGGGAAATCGAGCGGCGCCATGCGTGCCGACGGTTGGAATCGTATTCCGATCATCCGCATGAGCAACGTCAGCCTGCTGCCCGGGGCGGGGAAGCTCGAAGATCTGATCGCCTCGACGGAAGACGGCATCCTGATGGAGACCAACCGCAGCTGGTCGATCGACGATCGGCGCTACAACTTCCAGTTCGGCACCGAAATCGGGTGGGAGATCAAGAACGGGAGGCGCACGCGGATGCTGAAGAATCCAAGCTACGGCGGCATCACCACGGAGTTCTGGAATTCCTGCGACGCCATCTGCGGTCCGGAAGAGTGGACCCTGTGGGGCACGCCGAACTGCGGCAAGGGTCAGCCCGCGCAGTTGATGGGGACAGGACACGGCGCCTCGCCCGCGAGGTTTCGCAACGTGAAGGTCGGAGTCGCGTACGGGAATTGAGGCATTGAGTGATTGAGTGATCGGGTGATTGAGCGATTGAGTGGTCTCGTGGATGGGCGGCGAAGGACCCAAGCTCAGCAGGCCGGAGGAATTGCGGGCGCGAACGAAAGCTTTCGCGCTTCGAATTATCAAGCTGTTTCGTGCTTTGCCGAAGTCTGAGGAGGCGAAGATAATCGGGCGCGAGTTGCTTCGCGCCGGGACGTTACAGGGCAGTATGCCGGGCGCGGTCGATGGCAGAATTTATCGCCAAGATGGGTGTCGTCATCGAGGAGGCGGACGAGACGGTGTTCTGGCTCGAACTTCTGGTTGACGCCGGACTCGTACGCGAGGAACGCATGAAGAGCCTTTTGGCAGAGGCCAATTCGCTTGTTGCCATCTTTGTTGCCTCCCGGAGAACAGCACGGTCGAAGTGATGCGAGTCATTCACTCAATCACAAATCACTCAATCACTCAATTATGTTGACTCGTCAACGCGTCCAAGAGCTCTTCCACGAAGTCACCAAGTACTCTACGGCCGATGAGACCGAAGCGACGATTACCTCGAATCATTACGCCTTGACGCGCTTCGCAAATAACGCGATCCACCAGAACGTCGCCGAAGACGCCACCTATCTTTCGATTCGCGCCGTAGCCGGGCAGCGAACGGCACGAGCCAGCACGAACAAGCTCGATAGCGCCTCGATCCGGCGCCTGGCGGAATCGGCTCTGGAATTCGCGCGGTTACAGCCGCGCGATCCTGACCTGCTGCCGATGGCGGCTCCGCAGATGTATCGCGCGCTCGACCGCTGTTACCCGGAGACCGCGGCCCTTGCGCCCGAAGACCGCGCGCGCGCGGTGGAGTCCGTGATTCGTCGTGCCGAGACCGATCATCTGACGGCGGCCGGCGTGTTTTCGAGCGGAGCTTCGGTCACCGCGCTGTTCAACTCGCGCGGCCTGAAGGCATTTCACGAGGAGAGTATCTCCGAATTCTCGGTCACCATGATGGGGGCGAGCGCCTCTGGCTGGGCCAAGAAGACGGGGCCGAATTATCTGCAACTTGATCCCGAGGCTCTGGCAGACCGCGCGGCGCGTAAAGCTCTGGGAAGCGTTGAGCCACGCGAGATTCCGCCCGGGCGCTACACGGTGATTCTGGAACCCGCCGCCGTGCTCGATCTGCTGGGCTTCCTGGTGTTCGATTTCAGCGGGCTGGCTGTGGCGGAGAAGCGCAGCAGTTTCACGGATCGCGTAGGGCAGAAGCTGTTCGGCGATCGCATTGAGATGCGCGACGACGTTTTTCATCCCTTGCATCTCGGCGCGCCTTTCGACGGCGAAGGCGTGCCGCGGCAGCGGGTGCAACTGGTGCAACACGGCGTGGTGAAGAATCTGGTTTACGCCCGCGGCACCGCCCGCAAGCTCGGCGCCGAGCCCACGGGTCATGGGTTCCCGCTGCCCAACGAGTACGGCGAAGCGCCTATGAACATCGTGATGGACGGCGGGCGCGACAGCGTGGACGACATGGTCCGATCGACCGAACAGGGTCTACTGATCACGCGCCTTTGGTACATCCGCGAAGTGGATCCCTACCGCAAAATCGTCACGGGCATGACTCGAGACGGCACGTTCTGGATCGAAGGCGGCGAGGCGCGCGGCGGCGTCAAGAATCTGCGATTCAACCAGAGCTTGATCGAGATGCTTTCGAACGTGGAGATGATGGGCCCGCCCGAGCGTGCGGCCGGCGAGGAGTCGTTCGAGATGGTTGTGCCGGCGATGAAGGTTCGCGACTTCAATTTCTCGTCGGTAACGAAGTTTTGAGTAAGTTTGTCAGCTGTCGGTGGTCGGTTGTCAACATGAGAACGCGTATTGTATGCTGTTTGAGCGGATGTGAAAAAACCAAGAACCGATAACCGGCAACCAATGACCGCATTTCCGGCGCTATCGTCTAGGGGTTAGGACGTGAGATTCTCAATCTCAAAACCCGGGTTCGATTCCCGGTAGCGCTACCA
>JASHQD010000307.1 GCA_030037755.1 Terriglobia bacterium | reverse complement strand
GTGCCTCCCACGGCGGCGGTGATGCCGGCCGAGAGGTCGCCGTCGGGAATCAGGCGAATCCGGGCGCCAGTCTCCCGAATGTCGGCGATCAGCTTGTCGTGCCGCGGCCGGTCCAGAACAACGACGACAAGGTCCTCAACGTCGCGCGCGAGACGGCGGGCGATGGCCCGCAAATTGTCCTTGGCCGGAGCGTCGAGATCGACGGCGCCCTTGGCCGCCGGCTCGACCACGATCTTTTCCATGTAGACATCCGGCGCATGCAGCAACCCGCCGCGTTCGGAGGCGGCGAGCACCGCGATGGCCCCCGCCACACCCATGGCGCAAAGGTTCGTGCCTTCCAGGGGATCGACGGCGATATCGACCTTGGGGAAATCGTCACGGGCGCGCGACCCCACTTCCTCGCCGATGTAGAGCATCGGGGCCTCGTCGCGCTCGCCCTCGCCGATCACAACCGTTCCCGCGATCGGAACCGACTCCAGCACCTTGCGCATCGCCTCCACGGCGACCTGATCGGCATAGTGCCGGTCTCCGCGCCCCATGGTCCGCGCCGCGGCCACGGCAGCCTGCTCCACCACTCGAACAAACTCCAGCGACAGTTCCGATTCCACAAGTCTCCTTTCGCACGCGCCCGACTGGCATGCGCGCCTGGGACAGGCGCGTTACAGCATGCCAGTGTCAGAAAACGGGGCGGGCTTGCACTTCGGCGTGTGAACAGCGTCGATCTCAGGCGCAGACCGATGGCTGCGTCTTTAGTCGACGCGGGCTCCGTCAGGCATGAGTCGGGCCGGCTGGGGCGATCTGAGCGCCTTGGACTGGCGCCGCGACGGGCAGGGGCTCCTCGTCCAGTACAATCCATGCGATCAGGTAGGCCAGGAGACCGCCGCCCGCAAAGAGCAGCATGGCCACCCAGATCAGCCGCACCAGGGTCGGATCGACGTCGAGGTAATTGGCAATGCCCGCACACACGCCGGCGATCTTCTGATTTGTTCTTGAGCGATAAAGCTTCTTCACGGGACGCAGCGGGGGCGGCAAAACGGCTGATCCGCAATAGCTGCAGTAGTTCGCCGACGCCGCTACTTCTCTTCCGCACTGTGGGCAGAACATAATCGCCTCCGCAGGATCGGCCCGGAACTCCGGCTGGAGCGGGTCCACCCGCCAGCCGCAGCATGGTATCAGAACTCCGGGCCTTCCATCCATGAATACGAACGAGGGTCGTTAAAGTTCCCGGCGGGTGGCACAGGCATTCTTGCCTGTGCCACCCGCCGCCCCTACGTCGAAACCAGGCCACCGCCGGGACGCTAATTCCCTGCGGCCGGGATGCTTTTTAGGGTAACATTCAAGCCAACGGCAGACGGTGCTTGGACCTGGCGACATAGGGGCGGGGTAGAGGTCTAAGGATGAGATTGGAAGTTCGCAAACCCTTTCAGGTCTTCCAGAGGCCGCTGAGAGTGTTTGCGAGAGGGGCGTCGCTGCGCCGCCGGGTGGTCTACAGCCTGGCGATCGTCCGGCTGATCCTCTTCCCGGTTATTGTGCTGGCGATCTATTACCTGTTCGCGATGGCCGGCATCGTGGACCGGATCGTCAGCGTGGATGCTCCCGCCGCCAACATGGCTGAGCGCGCGTCAGTGGACATGCTGACCGCGCGCCGCGCCGAGCGCAATTACCTGTTGCTCCACGATTCCCAGGACCTGGCGGCCAATCGCAGCTCCGTCGCTCATCTTCGCGAGTTGACCCGCCAGATCAGGGATCTGCAGCCCGCCGAAAAACAATCCACGCAGGCCATGCTCGAGCAATTGGACCTGTACCAGAGCCGGTTGGACGAGGCGGTTTCGCACCTCGGTGAGCCGCGGCAAGCGCCGCTCCAGCAAGTGCAGAAAGTGGTGAGCGATTACGAGAAGGACATCAATGAACTGCTTCGCAAGGCGCGCCGTGAGAACCAGGGCCAATTGATTGACGACCTGCGGAGCCGGGTCGGATCGTTCGACACGCAGATCAGCAACACTCTGGAAACGACCGATCCGGCGCTGCGCCAGACCGAGGCCGGGCTGGAGGACGCCAGCGGCAGGTTCCAGCAGTATGCCTCCGACCTCGAGGCACGAAGCTGGAATCGAGTGGAGAGCGATCACCACGAAGCGCGCAAACTGAAACGGCGCGCCGAATGGGTGGTCAGCATCGTCTCCGCCCTGGTTTTTCTGCTCAGCGTCTGGGTGAGCTTCGTCCTGCCGCGCGAGGTCGTCAGCCCGCTGGTCGATCTCAAGAACGCGGTGGACCACGCCGCTGCCGGCAACTACGAGATCGAGTTTGATGTGCAGGGCGAAGGTGAAGTGGTGCAGCTTGCCAACAGCGTAAGACGGCTGGTGGCGCACTTCAGGGAGAAGGATCTGAACGGAAACCTCGCCGCCCGGCGGTGAGCCTGCCAGCCGATCAAAGGGGGATCTTCGATGAAGGGAAAGCCTGCCGTTCTGGACGTGCTCAGCCAGATGCTGAAAGAGGAACTGGGCGCGATCAGCCAATACTTCCTGCACGCCGAAATGTGCGAGAACTGGGGCTACGAACGCCTCAGCGAGCTGATCAAAAAGCAGTCGATCGGAGAGATGAAACACGCCGAAATCCTGATCGAGCGCATCCTGTTTCTCGAGGGCACGCCCAACATGGGGGACCTGCCGAAGCTCAACATCGGAAAAACGGTCAAAGAACAGCTCCAGAACGACCTTGAAGTGGAAGTGAGCGCGGTCGCGGAGTACAACCAGGCGGTGGCCACCTGCCAGAAAGCCGGCGATAATGCCACGGCCGACCTGCTGAAGGAACTGCTCAAGGACGAGGAAGAGCACGTCGATTTTCTCGAGACGCAGCTTGGACTGATCAAGGATCTGGGCCTCGAGAATTACCTCATCGAGCAGATGGGCGAAGAGAAAGAATGACGGGCAGCAGAGATCGGGCCGAAATTCAGCCCTTGACGACCCCGATCGGCTTGAGTCTCGCCACTTTCTTCGAGAGGCCGGCGTTGTGGACCACCTCCACCACAGCGTCGACGTCCTTATAGGCTTCGGGAATCTCCTCCGTGATCCCGTCCTTCGTTTCCGCCCGCACGATGATCCCCTGTTCTTCGAGGCGGCCGCGAGCATTGGCGGCCCATTCTGATTTCCTGGCGGCAGTGCGGCTCATCACCCGGCCGGCGCCATGGCAGGTGGTGCCGAAAGTCTCCTGCATCGCGCCCTCAGCGCCGACGAGGACGTAAGAAGCGGTTCCCATCGAGCCCGGAATCAGCACCGGCTGGCCGATATCGCGGTAAGCGTCGGGGACTTCGGGACGGCCCGGCGCGAACGCTCGCGTCGCGCCCTTGCGATGGACCATCACCAGCCGGTCACGGCCCTTCACCGGATGGCGTTCGAGCTTCGCGATGTTGTGACACACGTCGTACACCACGCGCAGATCACAGCCATCCCCGAAAATGCGCCGGAATGCGCCGCGAGTGAAATGGGTGATGCCCTGCCGATTGGCCCAGGCAAAATTCGCAGACGCTCGCATGGCCGCGAGGTAGTCCTGACCCTCCTTGGAATGCACCGGGACACAGGCCAACTGCCGGTCGGGCAGGTCGATGCCGTAACGGTGCATGCTCTCGTCCATGTCGCGCAACGAGTCCGTGCAGACCTGGTGTCCGAGGCCGCGAGAACCGGAGTGAACGAGGACGACAATCTGCCCCGGAGCAAGGCCAAGCACCTCCGCCGCCCGATCATCGAAGGTCTGCTCCACGTATTGCACTTCGAGGAAGTGGTTCCCGGACCCGAGTGTGCCGATTTGCGTCAATCCGCGCTTCTTGGCGCGATCGCTGACCGCGGCGGGATCGGCGCCGTCGATGGTTCCCGCCTCTTCGCAGGTTTCGAGGTCCTCGGGCCGGCCATAATCGTGCGCGACCATCCAGGCTGCCCCCTCTTCGAGCACGCGGTCGAGATCCTGGTAGGAGACTCGCACGTCGCCACCGCGTCCGGCGCCGGAGGGAATGTCGCGGAACAGTTGGTTGACGAGTTCGCGGATCTTGGGCCGGACTTCGTCGACGGTCAGAGTGCCGGCCAGCAGCCGCACGCCGCAGTTGATGTCGAATCCCACGCCGCCGGGCGACACAACGCCGCCTTCCTCGGGAACGGTCGCGGCAACTCCACCGATGGGAAATCCGTAACCCTGATGGATATCCGGCATGGCGAGCGAGCGTCCGGCAATGCCGGGAAGCATGGCGACATTCGCCGCCTGCTCCAGGCACTGGTCCCGCACGACGTCCTTGAGCAGACGGTCATTCGTGTAGACGAGAGCGTCGGTCAGCATGCCGGAGCGCGCCCGGCGAGGGATCAGCCAACGGTAGTCGTCGAGTTTTTCGAGTTGGTTTAGGTCAAAGACCATAAAACAGCAGCCTCCCCGGCGTCGCGGTTTTCCAGGTGTTCGATCCAGCATCGAGCTTTTGGCCCACGAGTAAGGGTTCGGTTTCGCTTCTTATTGATTGCAAAGGACATTTCAGCTTTGTCCGGAGGTGTTCCTGCCCAATTCGACCTGGAGGCGGGCACCGGATCGCCCGCCGATCGGCTGAATCCGGTGAGAACAGCCGGCAGCCGGGAGTAGCGCCGCCCTTCAGGGCGGGCACGTGTTGATCGCCTCGTCATAGGCGCGCCACGGGGGAGCATGGCTCGGCTCCGATCTTTTCCGGGGGAGAAACAGAGCCTAGCAAACTACGGGGAGCTCTGTCAAGCGTTTCTCGAGCCCCCTGGCCCTGACCCCTAATCCCTGACCCCTGATTCCGGCTGTGATATCCTCGAATCGAATCGAGGCTGAGGGATGGCTACCAAAAGCTTACTGAGTATCGCGGACTACGTCGCGCTCGACGAGCCTGCCGGCGTGCGGTATGAGCTGAGCGAGGGGGAACTGATCGTGTCGCCTTCACCGAACTACTTCCACAATAGAACGCGCGATCTGTTCAACGCACGGCTGCGCGACTATGTTGACAGCAAGAAACTCGGCGGCGTGGTCAGCGAAATGGATTTCCAATTGAGCGAGGACACCGTTCGCCGGCCGGATATTGCCTTTATCAGCGCCGAGAGCCTGGAAGGGGTCGATCTCACGCGCGTGCCGCTGCCGCTCGCTCCGGACCTCGCGATCGAAATCGTGTCACCAGGCGATCGCGCCGCCGATCTGCTCCTGAAGGTGGCGCAGTATCTGGCGGCAGGCACGAAGGCAGTATGGTTGTTTTATCCCAATACCCGCCTGGCCTACCGTTATCTTCCCGGCAGACTGGAGCCCGAAGTCCGCAGCGCGGATGCGGGTCATCGCTTCGAAGAGCGTGACGTCCTGCCAGGATTCCAATTGACGCTCGCTCAGATCTTCGAATAGCCCGCCTTCGTTCTTTCGGTCAAGGTCATTGAGCCAATGAGTCGATGGACCATTCCGCCAATTCCATCACGGCGTGTATTTGAACACCGTCCCGCAGAC
>JASHQD010000306.1 GCA_030037755.1 Terriglobia bacterium | reverse complement strand
AGGCGGTGCGTGGGTTTATGCAGAACGTTGCGCAGGACGTCACTCAGGATGGTCCCCTGGCGTGGCTCAAATATTTCGACGAGAGCCCTCAGTTCTTCATGGCCGTCAACGGCCAGATGGCCTTCCCGAATGCCGCGGCGGCCGAGGAGGGTACCCGGAAGTTCGCCCAGACGATCCGTCACATTGAGCTGAAGTGGGGCGATGACTTGCGCATCGACCCGCTCACGGCCAACCTCGCCGTGGTAGCAGCCTCCTGGCGGGAAATTCAGATCGATACGGACGGACATCGCGTTGACGAAGCGGGATATTTTACGGGAACCGTGGAATATCGGAAGGGACGCTGGGAATTCCGCAACGCTCACTGGTCGGCGCCGGTGAACTTACAACACGAATCGAAGGCCGGTAATTAAATCGAGAGTCGACGGTCAAAACTTGGAGATGTTCGAGAAATCGCTCGAAGCCGCATGAAAAAGTAGGGTCGTACGAGGAGCCCAAATGTCTCACCACTGAAAGGCGAGGTCCCGCGACAACAGTGCTGATGTGCAATCTTCCTTTGGTCAGCCGGGGCCTGTCCGATGAATCCCCGGGAGCATCGACGCCATGAATCGAATCCGGCGGGTGATAAACACGCAGCTCAAGCAGGCCTTCAGGGACCGTGCACTCTGGACTCGACGCGATGTGCTGAAAGCCGGGATAGCCGCGGGCGCCGCGCTCCTTGCCGGCAAGGCCAGTGGTCTCAAAGCGCAGCCGCGCCGCGGAAGTCTCGCTCAGCCAACCGCAACTCCGCGAATCGGCATTGTGGGCGCGGGAATCGCCGGCCTTGTGGCGGCGCTCGATCTCCAGGACACCGGGGTTGCGAGCTCTGTTTATGAATCTTCCGGAAGAATCGGCGGGCGGATGCACTCCAATCACACCTTCTGGGCCGATGGCCAGACCAGCGAGTGGTGCGGCGAATTCATCGACACGGATCACGTGGTGATCCGCCGGCTGGCCCGGCGCTTCGGCCTGACGCTTTCGGACGTGATTGCCGCCGAGCCGCCGGGCTCGGTCGACACCAACTATTTTCTGGGCGGCTATTATACCGAGGCTGAACTGCGGCGCGATCTCCAGCCGGTGTTTCGGATTCTGGCTGAGCAGAACAAGGCGGTCGGGCCGGTAGCCCTGTACAACCGTTTTACGCCGGCGGGGTGGCACTACGACCATATCAGCATCTACGACTGGATTGAGCAATACGTGCCCGGCGGGCATAGCTCGCGGCTTGGGCAGTACATGAACCTTGCCTTCGTTGCCGAGGACGGGCTCGACGCCACCGAGCAGAGCTCGCTCAACCTGATCTTTCCGCTGGATTCGGACGAGCGCTTCCACATCAAGAACGGCAACCAGCAGCTTCCAGCGGCGATCGCGGCCAGCCTGCCGGCGGGGACCGTACGTCTTGGCTGGCGCATGACGGCCATTGCGGTGGACCCACAGGGTCCGGTCACGCTGACCTTTGCGACCGCCGCTGGGGAGCGCTCGGAAGTATTCGACTGCGTGATCCTGGCGCTGCCCTTCAGCGTGCTGCGGAATCTCGACTTCAGCAGCGCCCATTTCGATCCTCTCAAGCAGCGAGCCATTCGTGAGTTGGGTTACGGCACTAACTCCAAGCTGGTGCTGCAATTCGACGACCGTTACTGGAACCATCGCGGCGCCTGGCCCGGCATCAGCGACGGCTTCATCGAGACCGATCTTCCATTCCAGTCCACGTGGGACAGCAGCCGCGCTGAGCCTGGACCGAACGGTCTGCTTACCGACTACACAGGCGGCGAGCGGGGTGCCTCTTTCAAGCCGGCGCATCCCTACACAACCAGCCGAAGCTCGGAGCAGACCGCGCGCTACGCGCAGGACTTACTCGATCAGTTGGACGTGGTCTGGCCGGGCGTGAGCGCCTACTATACGGGCCGCGCGACGCTCAGTTATCCGACAGGAGACCCCAACCTACTCGGCAGTTACAGCACCTACAAGGTGGGTCAATACACTGCATTTGCGGGCTATGAAGGTGTGCCGCAGGGTCGCGTCTACTTTGCCGGGGAGCACACCTCGTACAACTTCCAGGGCTTCATGGAAGGCGGAGCGGAAACGGGCGAGCGCGCGGCTCGCGAGGTTCTGGCCACGCTGAGAGACCGGCAGCCTGTTGCATCGTAGGACAGGCAAGTGTATCTTTCCTGTTCAGGCTTGAGCCTGCAAGAAAGCGCCTAAAGGGGGGCGAAGCCATGTCTGGTGCCGTTCTCAGATCCTTCATCCGAAAAGCAGGTCCTTGTGTCGCGTTGATTCTGGCCGCTGCCGGGCCTTCATGGGGGCAGCTTTCGATCACCACTTATCACTACGACAACTATCGAACCGGGTGGAACTCGCAGGAAAGCGTGTTGACGCCGGCCAACGTCGGCAGCTCGTCTTTCGGCCTGCTCAAGACAGTGCCCCTCGACGACCAGGTCGACGCGCAGCCGCTGATCGTTCCCAACGTGACGATCACCGCAGGCAAATATCCGGGGGTGCACGACGTAGCCTATGTCGCCACCGAGGGCAATACGGTTTATGCGATCGATGTTCACACCGGAAGCGTGTTGCTGAGCCCGAACTTTGGCACCCCGATTCCGTATCCGTTGGGCTGCACCAACAACGGTCCGAACGTGGGCATCAACTCGACGCCCGTCATCGACCTCACCACCAACACCCTCTATGTGATCGTGTACAGCAAGGGGACGAGCGGCCCGACCTACCAGATCCATGCCCTCGCCCTCGGCACTCTCACCGACCAGGTGTCTCCGCAGACCGTGACAGGCTCCCACACGCTGGCCAACGGAGTCACGTACACTTTCAAGCCGCACGTGCAACGGCAAAGGCCCGGGCTGCTCCTGGCAAACGGAAATGTGTACGCCGGGTTTGGCAGTTTCTGCGACGAGGACGCCAACGTGTCGCGCGGCTGGCTGCTGGGCTGGCAGACGGGAACGCTGACGCCGCTCGCGGCCAATCAATTGCTGGACACGCGGGGCGGATCGCCCAACAACTTCTTCCTGTCCTCGATCTGGATGTCGGGCTACGGACCCGCCGTGGACGATTCTGGGAACATCCTCTTTGTGACGGGCAATTCCGATCCGTCCGGAAACACGTATAACGGCGTCACCAACATCCAGGAAAGCGTGGTGAAGGTCTCCTCGGACTTGATGACGGTGTTGGACCTGTTCACTCCCGATGACGTTGGGACGCTCGACGAGTACGACACGGACTTTGGCTCCGGCGGCGCTCTCATTCTGCCGGATCAGCCCGGCGCCATCCCTCACCTGGCCGTGGCCGCGGGAAAAGACGCAAACATGTTCCTGATGAACGAAGATAATCTCGGCGGCTATTCGCCGAACAAGAACAACGTGCTGGGAACTTACGATATCGGGGGCTGCTGGTGCGGGCAGTCGTACTACGTGGATCCGAGCGACGCCCTCGCGCGCGTCGTTTCCAGTGGTGGGGGCAACGTCGAGGTGTGGAAGCTAGAAACGTCGCCCGCGCCTTCGCTTACCCAGGTGGCGACTTCAACCGCAATCGAGCTGGGAGCGCAGAATCCGGGATTCTTCACCTCGATCTCATCGAATGGCGAAGCAAACCCGATCATCTGGGCGCTGTCCCATCCGGCGAACGTCAATGCATCGCCGATCTTGCTTTACGCTTTCAATCCGGAACAGGGCGGAAGCACGATGAAACCGATCTTCCAGGAAATCGGCGGCGCTTGGCCGAACGTCGGAGGCAATTCAAACCTGGTGCCCGTGGTCGCCAACGGGCAGGTGTTTGTCGCCAGCAACAAACAGTTGCGCATTTTCGGGCTCACGACTAAACACTAAAGGGCTCGGCTACGATCCGGGCGTCCTGGTAGCGGCCGCAGGCCTGCTCGCGAAACTTTCCGCCGCTGAGGATTCGCGTGGCATGGCGCCCGCGAGCAGAAGAACGGTACCGCAAAACATCAGCGTGTCGCCGAGGTAATTGAGGCCGTTGTCGAGGCTGGCGCGCTCCACGACTGCGATGGGGACGTAGACAACCAGTTCCACGAAGAGCACCGTCAATCCCGCCCAGGTCGCGGCGGCGCGTGTTTTCCTGCCAACGAGCAACAGAATGCCCGTGATCGCGTAGGCCACGGCCGCCACGTACGCCCAGATGGCGTGTCCCCACACGTACGAGGGAGTGAGCGGCTCCAGCGGAACGCCGGGAACGTGATCGGCGTGCATGAATTGCTCGAAACTATAAAACAGCACGGGAATGGCAACGAAGTATCGCGCGATCGTAGCAAAGATGTGCGTACCGCGCTCGCGCCACTCATCGGTGAGGCTGGCTGCCAGCGCCAGAGGGCCGCCGCTGAAGGAAAGT
The DNA here is from genome assembly GCA_030037755.1 of Terriglobia bacterium. Taxonomy (GTDB): domain Bacteria; phylum Acidobacteriota; class Terriglobia; order UBA7540; family UBA7540; genus Gp13-AA77. The sequence goes on along the minus strand of JASHQD010000306.1, from coordinate 9,096 downwards.
TCCCGGAGCGTTAACGTAAGTCCGAACCGATCTCGCGGATTATGCGCCCAACCCGGGGCGTCCATCAGCACGACGAAAAGGAAGAACGTCAAAGCCAGCAAACTCGCCGCGAGGCGCGTCTCAATCCCCGTCACCAGGCTCAGCGCGGCTGCAATAAAACAGGCGCCTACGAAGTAGGCCCAGAAGAAGTGCCACGGAATCCACGACGGCACGATGGACGCGATGACCGCGGTCAGCGTGAAATGTTCGGTGCCGAAGGCCGCGAGCGGCGCGGCGTAGAAAATCGGCCCGAACAGAACCAGCTTGTCGAGTCCTCGCGCCTTTTGCCAATCGCCGCGAAGAAAAATCGTGGCCAAGCCGATGACAAAAGCCGTGCCACCGACGGAATAGGACCAGATCACCTGGCTGGGAATTACCAGGAAAGCTGTGATTGCCAAGGAATTCACCAAGCTGCCGTTCACGACGACTCCTCTCCGACCCGTCGCGCCCTAGCCCAGTATCATTTTCGAGGGAGACGCATCAACCAGATTCCATTTCGGACTCCGGTGAAGCTCGAAAGTATAAATCTGGCTGCCACTGAGTGCAACTGTCAGTCGGGTTTCCGGGGTTTCTATCAAGGCAAATTACGAAGTCCTTATTCTGAGCAAGGTAAGAAGTTCCGCTTTGCTTTGGGGGCGAAGCGATTCCACTCACGCAGTCCGCTTTCGGGCAGCTCGGTCCACAACCGGACAGGGCTTGCTGGTTTTTCAACCACACTGGTTCTGTATCCTCTTTTTCACCAATAACATTCCTGCCGCCCCGTGGAATTCTGCGTGCTCACACCTCGACTCAGCGAATTCGGAGGTGACGATTGGGAGTCCTGCTGCAAGACCTCATCTATGCCTGGCGCCAGCTGAAGAAGAGTCCGGGATTCGCCGTGGTCGCGACGCTGACCCTGGCGCTTGGCATTGGCGCGAATACCGCTATCTTCAGCGTGATGAACGCGGTGATGCTTCGTTATCTGCCAGTGCCGAATCCGCAGCAGTTGGTCTACCTCGAAGGCGCTCACCGGCCCAGCAATACAGGGCAAACCGGCGACGGAGATTTCTCGTTCACCGAATATAGTTTCGAGCAGCTTCGCAAAGACCACGGCGCCTTCTCCGACCTGATGGCCTTCGTTCCCCTGGGTCTTCCTACGGTTCCGGTACGCTATGGCGACGAGCCTGAGCAAGCGCGCGCGGACATGGTCAGCGGGAATTTCTTCTCGGGACTTGGCGTGACGATGGACCGCGGGCGTGGATTTTCGCTCGAGGATGAAAGCCGCCACACCCAGGTCGCCGTGCTCAGCTACAGCTACTGGACCCGGCGCTTTGGACGCGATCCTTCGATTCTGGGCCAGACTCTCTACGTGAAGGGCGCGCCCTTTACCGTGATCGGAATCGCGCGGCATGGCTTCGTTGGCGTGGAGCCGGTGGATAAAAAGCTCATGGATCTCTGGATCCCACTTCAGAATCGGCCGGACCTCACGGCCTGGGGCCAGTCAGACCAGGATGGCGAAAGCCTCTACGGCTCCAAGCAGGCGTGGTGGTGCCTGATGATGATCGGGCGGCTTAAGCCTGGCGTTAGTGAGAAGCAGGCGCAGGCTCAACTCAATCCGCTGTTTCGAAATACCGCCTACTGGGGAGGCGCAACGCAGGAACCGAATCAGCCAAAGCCGGAGCTCTACTTCACGTCCGCGCGCGGCAACCAGGGCCTGCTCGAGGACTACCAGAAGCCTTTGGAACTCCTGATGGCGATGGTCGGACTCGTCCTGCTGATTGCGTGCGGCAATGTCGCGATGCTTCTGGTGGCGCGCAACACCTCCCGCGAGCGCGAATTCAGTCTGCGCATGGCGCTGGGCGCAGGACGCACACGTCTTTTCCGCCAGCTCCTGACGGAGAGCCTGCTGCTGGTCACGGCGGGCAGCGTACTGGGATGGCTGTTCGCGGCCTGGTCGACCAGGCTTCTAGCGGCCTGGTCCGAGTTCGACGTCAATCTCGCGCCCGATCGTCTGGTGCTTCTGTTTACGCTGGGAGTATCGGCGCTGGCGGCGCTGGTCTTCGGGCTTGCTCCCCTGCGCAACGCCGTGCGCGTGCCGCCTGGGCTCGCCTTGAAGACCTCGGCGGCAAGTTCGAATCAGGATCGAAGAAAAGTCCGCGGCGGGCAAATCGTGGTCGGGCTGCAGATGTCGGTCTGCCTGGTGCTGCTCGTCGGCGGTGGTCTTCTGCTCCGCACACTGAGGAACCTGGAGAACACGAACCTTGGAATGCGCGTCTCGGGCCTGGTGGCATTCGGCATTGCCGCGCCTCAGACAATGCACACCGACGCCGAAGCGATCCACTTCTTCACTGCACTCACCGGCCGGTTCAGGACGCTGCCAGGCGTCGAGTCCGTCACTCTGATGACGAACCGCATCGGCTCAGGTTGGGCCAGCCACAACTACGCGTATGTGGATGGCGCTCTTCCTCTCGGCGAGACCCAGCAAGGCATCATGCGCAGCAACAATGTTGGACCGGACTACTTCCACACGCTTCAGGTCCCGATACTGCTCGGACGCGACATCAGTGACGCCGATACCGCTACAGCTCCAAAGGTAGTGGTCGTCAATCAGACATTCGCCGAGCGACTGATGGGAGGACGCAACCCCATCGGCCATCGCGTCGCATTCGATGGCGTCACCCACGGCAAGGAACCTCCGACGCAATACACCATCGTCGGACTGGCCGCCAACAGCAAGTACCGCGCCGTGGACGAGCAAACGATGCCCATGGCTTACTTTCCTTACGCGCAGGTTGCCGGCGTCGGCACGATGCATTTCGAGTTGCGGACGGGCGTGAATCCCACTGCGCTGATTCCCGAAGTCGAATCCACCGTGCGCCAGTTCGGACCCGATCTGCCGCTGCTCGAGCCCATGACGCAGGAGGAGCAGTTCGCGACGTCCATCGCGCAGCAGAAGCTGTTCTCGCGCCTCGCGACCTTCTTCGGGCTACTGGCGGCGCTGCTGGTCGCAATCGGGTTGTACGGCACTTTGGCCTACAGAGTCAGCCGGCGCACGGCCGAGATCGGAGTTCGCATGGCGCTGGGCGCGCAGCAAGGTCAGGTGTTGTGGATGGTGATGCGCGAGAGCCTGCTGGTGGCAGCCGCGGGCGTCGTGGTGGGGCTGCCGCTGGCGATCGCGGGCGCCCGGCTGTTGCGATCCGCCCTGTTCGGGCTCGGTCCCGGCGATCCCGTGACCTTCGCCGCTGCCCTTGCCGGAATGATCCTGGTTACGCTGATTTCAAGCCTGATTCCCGCGCGGCGCGCCGCTGCGGTCGATCCGATGCAGGCGTTGCGGATGGAATAACCACGTCCGTGATGCACCGGTCAAAGGAGGACCGATGAGGGTCTTCGATCTTCTCGTGAGGACGCTGCTGACTGCGGTTTGCTGCGTGCCATCGGCCCTTGGTCTTGCGGACGAACCTCTCCCCGCGGCCAAGGACATCGTCGCGCGTTACGACGCTGCCTTGGGCGGAAGAGCGGCGATTTTGAAGCACACATCCACCACCATGCGCGGGACAATCACCATACCAGGCTCGGCGTCCGATCGGGTGACGGTCCTGCCATTCGTTTACCTCGCACGAGCACCCTACCAGCGGGTGGAACGAGTCTCGCTGCCCAACAATGGCGGCGATGCCATCGATGGTTTCGACGGCGAAGTCGCCTGGAGTTTCGACCCTCGCACAAAGAAGGCCGACGTTTACACCGGCGACGATCGCGAATCTGCGAAGCGTGACGCGGATTACTACTACCCGCTCGATGAGCTCTCCTGGTTCAAATCAATGGAAACGGTGGGTGAGGAAGAATTCGAAGGGCAGCGCTGTTTCCGGCTTCACGGGATAAACAACTGGAACAAGTCCAATGACCATTTTTACGACCGCGACACAGGCCTGCTCGCCGGCTACGAATTTGCCTCCGAAATGGGCCCTACGCACGAGATCTTCTCCGATTACCAGAAGGTGGACGGGGTTTTGTTTCCGATGAAGCAAACCGTGAAAGTGAAGAATGGCGACAACTGGGTAGTTCGTGAAGTGCTCGACTACGCGTCGGTCACGTTCAACGACGTAGACGCTGCCGCATTCAAGCTGCCCCAGCCCGTTCAGGACCTGCTCGCGGGACGGGGCGTGACGCCGGCGGGTCCGAAGTAGCAGCCAAAGAGAATAAGAAGAATTGAATGATTGGATCATTCAGTCATTCACTCAATCGCTCAATGACTCAATGGCTCAATCGTCCGATAATTCAATCCGGAGGTTCATAACACTTGTCATCCTTGAGATCTCCTATGGCGCGAGTTGGACTGGCGGCGGCTTGCTCCCTGGCTGCGATCGTGGCCCTGGCGCAAGGGAGCATCAGTCACTAGCGATTGTATCGGGCGATTCGGAATCGATGAGTGGGCGTGGGATTCCCGCGATGAGGGTCAGCTGAGGGCTTTCCGCTCCAAATACGGTTCGCACTTTGCCTGGTTCCGCCAGGACAGCCGCAACTTCATCGTCACCAGCAGTGAAGTCCTGGCGCAGCTCGATGACGCCATGGCGCCACAGCGGGACGTGAACCGGCATCAAGACGACGTCAACCGTCATCAGGATGAAGTGAACTGCATGCAGGGGGAAGTCAACAGTCACCAGCAGCGAGTGAATCGGGATCAGAGCGCGGTCAATCGCAGGCAATCGCTGGTGAATCGCGGTGAGGCCAGCCAATCCGAGGTGAATCACATGCAGGCGGACGTCAATGCCGAGCAGCGCGACGTCAACGCCGAGCAGAACAAGGTAAATCGCGAGCAATCCGTGGTCAACCGGGAGCAGTCCGAAGTAAACGAGATGCAGTCGCGGGCGTCAGCGAGGATCAGGCAGGGAGTCGAGAACATCTTCAAGTCGGCACGCGCGCGCGGCTTGGCGGGCGAAGTTGAATAGGTTGTTGTTGGATTTCAAATCAGTCACCTGAACCACTCAATCGCTCAGTGACCCAATCCCTCAATAAAGGTGGGCCATCTCGCGGGCGGGCGCGATGAAATGGGCCGCGTACCGCGCCCGGGGAGCAGGCTCCGTGCACCAGCTCGCGAGCAGCCAGACGCGTCCGGTCACGGGCGAAATGTGGATGAAGAAACTGCGGTCCCCGTCGTTGACGTCGTAAAAACCCTTGCGCCGGGGATCGGGCTCGGCAACTGCGCCGTCGCGCAAAGCGATCGCCAGCCGCTCCACAATTTCCCGGGAGTAGCTCCGGAGGTTGTCGATCACCGCTGTGTGGTTCAATCTGAGTAGCATTGCGAGCCTCCTTATTCCGCTTTCAACTACTAATACGCCTCTGCCCCCGTCTAAGTTTCCTAAAAAATGAGGCGCCGTTGAATTTCGCTCAATCGGGCTCTCTGCTTGTTCACATACTTAGACGATCCCGGCTCGCAGCGGTTGGTATCGTAAGCAGATTTTTTTCGGCAGACGTTCGCGATGGCGGGCGGAGTACAGGAGTACCCTCTAAACTCCGTCATCCCACGGCGATGTGCGTCTCCGTTCGGTCGACTCCATCCAGCTTTTGGATCAGGTCTATTACAAGATCGTTAAAGGCGCGCTCGTCGACTGTCTCGACGTAGACGAAGACGTCCGGCAGTCCCCAGCAGGCGTCCGCATGCTGCACTCCCGCCATCTGGCTCACTGCGCTCACCACGTCCCGGACTTTGCCCGGCCGCACGTTAATCAGCACGTATCCCCTCATGGTCACACCTCCATCCGCCAGTGAACTCGAACAGTCTATTCTAGCGCCGCAATCGGCGCTCGCCAGCCTCGACTTGACAGCACGCGCAAATTTATCGTGCTCATAGACCGTTTTGATTGGCCTCGTACCTGCCCTACCGCTATACTCCCCTCCCTGGTAGTTCCTGACCGTAGTGTGCTCATAAGGAGACCTGATGAGGAAGACCGCCCTCGGCGCGCTGCTTTGCCTGATCGTATTCTTCGGACTCTCGCTCGCCGCCAACGCTCAGACGCCGTCCAGTCCGGCGGCAGCTTCGCCGCAGGTCGAGCGCCACTTGAGCGATCTCGATCAGCAAACACATCAGGCGCAGACCAGCGGCGACAACGCCTGGATGCTGACCAGCGCCGCGCTGGTGCTGATGATGACTGGACCGGGTCTCGCGCTGTTTTACGGCGGCCTGGTGCGGAGCAAGAACGTGCTCGGCACCATGATGCAGAGCTTCACCCTCATGGCCCTGATCACCGTGCTGTGGGCGATTGTAGGCTACAGCCTTTGCTTCCACAGCGGCAGCCCGTTTCTGGGCGGCCTCGGCTATTTCGGATTGCACGGCGTGGGAGCGGCGCCCGATCCCGATTACGCCGCCACCATCCCGCAGCAGACCTTCATGATGTTCCAGTTGATGTTCGCCATCATCACGCCGGCGCTCATCACCGGCGCCTTCGCCGAGCGCATGAAATTCAGCGCCCTGGTTCTCTTCATGATCCTGTGGTCGCTGATCGTCTATGACCCCATGGCGCACATGGTCTGGGGCAAAGGAGGACTGCTGAACGCGACCCTGGGCGGCCGCTTCCCGACGCTCGATTTTGCGGGCGGCACCGTGGTTCACATCACATCCGGGGTTTCCGCGCTGGTCACGGCGCTCTATCTCGGCAAGCGCGTCGGATTCCCCAAACAGCCGATGCCTCCGCACAGCGTGGTCCTGAGTTTCATCGGCGCCTGCCTGCTGTGGGTCGGCTGGTTTGGTTTCAACGCGGGCAGCGCGCTCGCGGCCGGAAGCCTCGCGACCAGCGCCTTCGTCGCCACCCACTTCGCCGCTGCGGCCGCGGCTCTGGGCTGGGCGTTGGCCGAATGGATTCGCAACGGCAAGCCCAGCGTGCTCGGCGCGATTTCGGGCTCGGTCGCGGGTCTGGTGGCGATTACGCCGGCCTCGGGATTTGTGAGTCCCATGCCGGCTCTGCTGATCGGCGCCGTCGCGGGCGTAGTCTGCTATTTCATGGTCGCTCGCGTCAAAGGCAAGTTCGGCTACGATGATTCCCTGGACGCGTTCGGCGTCCACGGCATCGGCGGTACGCTCGGAGCGCTCCTGACGGGGGTCTTCGCAACCAGCCTCGTGAATCCGGTCTTCAAGGACGCTCAGGGCAACGCGCTGCCGGTGGGCTTGATCGACGGCCACGGCGGGCAGGTGCTGAACCAGTTGATTGCGGTCCTGATTTCGTGGGGCATCGCCATCGTCGGCACGCTCGTGATCCTCAAGATTGTGGACCTTGTCATCGGCCTGCGGGTCTCCGAGCAGGATGAGATCGACGGTCTCGACCTCTCGCAGCACGGCGAAGAAGGGTATAACTTTGAAGCGTAGGGACGGCTCTTGTGCCTGCCCAGCGGGTGCTGCGCGCCGCAACCTGAACCGGATTTTCTCCGTGATCTCTGTGCTGCCAAGCCTTCAACACAGAGGTCACGGAGAACACGGAGACTCTCGATTTCAGGAACGCCAGCGGGTAAGGCGAAAATCGGCCGCGGGCCGGGAAGGCTCTTAAAGTTAGTACAGGGGATGCCATGAAGAAGATTGAAGCCATCGTTCAGCCGTCGCGCATGGAATCCGTCAAGGAAGCCCTGGTCGAGCTCGGCATCAGCGGTATGACGATCTCCGAAGTGCGCGGCCATGGCCGACAAAAGGGTCATACCGAGGTCTATCGCGGCAACGAGTACACGGTGGATCTTTTGCCGAAGATGAAATTCGAGATCGTGCTCCCCGATGCCATGCTCGACACGGCGATCGAAGCGATCCTGCGTTCGGCGAAGACCGGGAAGATCGGCGACGGCAAGATATTCGTCTCGACGGTGGAAGACGCCATCCGGATTCGGAATCTGGAGCGGGGAGAAAAGGCGATTTAGGCAGTGGCTAGTGGTTAGTGGCGAGTGGCTAGAGTGAGCGACGAAAATGGCATCCTCGGCCCCGTTGCCTCGCTCTATGAGGCGGGCAGCCGCAGAATCCGCGAACAGTTCGAGCGCGACGGCAATCCAGCCGCGGTGCTGCGCGAGCGCACGCACGTGGTGGATCGCGTCGTCACGGGACTTTACTCCCAGTTGATCGCGGGCGGACCCGGTGAGCCTCAGGGTCTTTGCCTGGCGGCTGTCGGGGGTTACGGACGCCGCGAGCTGCATCCCTGCTCCGACGTCGATCTGACGTTCTTCTGTGCCAATTCCGCCGCAGAAACCGCGCATCGCGACTCCACCGCGGCACTGCTGCGATCGCTTTGGGATCTAGGATTGCGTTCGAGCGGCGGCTTGCGCACGCTCGCCGAGTGCCGCACGGTGCTGGCGACCGACCCCGAGTTCGCCGTGGCATTGCTTGACGTCCGCTACCTCGCCGGCGATCCGCAACTGTTTGGCGCGCTGCACGACCGACTGCTGCCGGAAGTGATCGCGCGCGAGCGCCACAGTCTGGTTGCCAACCTCGAAAGCCTCACGCGGCAGCGGCATCAGAAATACGCCGGCACGATCTTCCATCTCGAGCCCAACATCAAGGACGCTCCCGGCGGCCTGCGCGACTATCACGTGGCACGATGGGTGGCCGGGATCGCCGCTTTGGACGAGCGCGGCGGATGGAGCGCACCGGAGGAACTCTGGCCGCAGGCGTTCAGCCCCGAGGCGCGCGCCGCTTTCACGTTCCTCACTGCCACGCGCTCGTTCCTGCACTATCGCCGCGAGCGCGACGATAACCATCTGACGTACGAAATGCAGGACGAAGCCGCGAGCCGCGGCATCGGCAGCGAGTCCGGCGCCGTGTTGAGCACTACCGACTGGATGCGCGATTACTTCCGGCACGCCCGCCGCATCGACGCCCTGGCGGCGCGCCTGCTCGATGAGACCACGCGCGGCCGCCGGTCCCTTTCCGCTGTGTTTGAGGACTGGCGCACGCGCCTGTCGAACAGCGATTTCTCCGTGATCGGCGGCCGTATTTTTCCGCGCCAATCGGCTGCGAACGCCGGCGCGGCCGTGCTGCTCCGCCTCTTCGAGATGATGGCCCGGCACGACCTGCAATTGAGTGCCGAAGCTGAGCGCTGGGTCACGGAAATC
>JASHQD010000305.1 GCA_030037755.1 Terriglobia bacterium | reverse complement strand
ATCCACGACGCGCTGCCGGATGTCCGGACTGGTCACGAGTCGATCAACGAGAACGAAGACCGGCCGCGAGAAGTCGATATCGAGCAGGGACTCTGGTGTGGAGAACTCGAAAACCCTCCCGTCCTGGTAAAGGCGGTTGAAACCCTGCTCACGGAGTTCGCCGAGCCGCGCTTTGAGGGCATCCACAACTTGCGGGGGTTCTGCGGTCGAGCCGGCATGAGCGGTGCCCGGGACTGCCGGCTCCAGACGCTTGGAGGTACGTCGGGCGGCCTGGGTCTTCGATGTCTCTTCGGCATTGAGGCGGAACAGCACGTAGAAGCGCCGCCCGGGCTCCAGAGCCAATACCCGTCCGGCAATTTCATCGACCGTGTCTTTCTTCACCACTTCGCCGCATCGGGGACAGGTGGTGATGCCGATGCGGGCATAGAGAAGCCGGAGGTAATCGTATATCTCAGTCGCGGTTGCAACCGTGGATCGCGGGTTCCGGGTGGTATTCTTCTGCCGGATCGCCACGGCCGGCGCGATCCCCTCGATCGTGTCGACGTCCGGCTTCTCCATGCGATCCAGGAACTGCCGGGCGTAAGCCGAAAGCGATTCCACGTACCGGCGCTGGCCTTCGGCGTAAATGGTGTCGAAGGCCAGGCTTGACTTCCCCGACCCTGAGACGCCAGTAACAACCGTGAGCTGATTGTGGGGAATCTCGCAGTCGATGTTCTTGAGATTGTGCACGCGTGCGCCGCGGACTACGATGGCGTCGGGATGAAAGTTCGCCTCTCCGTCGTTCGTAGTACGAACTGAGGAGGCGGAGATCGCGCGCTCTGGCGGCGGGGAGACGGCGCGTCGCCTTCGTTTGATCGGCTTTTGAGAGGTGGCCGGCAAGGGATCAGTCCTGGCTCCAACCGGGGCGAACGCGGCATCCGGCCCCGGCTTCAAGCTGTGAAACCCTGAGCCCGGACTGCTGGAAGTTTCGCCGCCGGAGATGGAATCTTCCATTATAAGCCGAATCGGCCGGGTCGGGCCGCAAGACCGGCCTGTACCACTACTTGACTTACACGTGACTCACGGGACATGATGCTGTAACGCGAACTCCTCCGTGGAAGAGCTTCCGGCAATTGAGGTGAACGAGAAGTGGGGACGTTAACACAAGCGCAGCCCTTGGCTTCCAACCCATCTGTCGGCCGTCAGGGCATCAGCTTCTGGGTTACCGCGCGCGAAGCCTTTTGGATCGCCCTGGACGCCCTGCGCACGCACAAGCTTCGATCCTTCCTCACGCTGCTGGGCGTGGTGATTGCCACCACCACCTTGATCGTAGTCATGTCGGTGGTGAACGGCATGAATCTGTATATTGCCGAGCACATCGCGAACCTGGGCGTGAACACGTTCGTAGTGGACCAGTTCCAGTGGGGTCAGAACTATGAAGCCTTTATCAAGGCGCAGCGTACGAACCGGCCCATTCGCGTCGAGGACTACGAATTCCTGAAGGAGAACCTGGTGGGCGCGAAGAACGTGGCCGCCTCAGCCGCGCTGTCGTCCGCCCCCGACGTCCGCTACGAGAACCACACGATACACGAGGTCGCTGTGGCAGGTGTAACTCCGGAAGTGGCCGATGTCGGCTCGGTGAAGGTCGACCTGGGCCGCTTCTTCACGGACGCCGATTACGACCACAACGCCATGGTTTGCTTCATCGGGCACGACCTTGTGACGCAGTTTTTTCCCGGTTCGGATCCGATCGGCAAGGAAATCCTGGTGCGTGGCCTGCCTTTCAAGGTGATCGGGACCGCGCAGACCCTGGGCACCAGCTTCGGGCAGAGTCAGGACACCTTTGTTCAGATTCCACTCTCGGCTTTCCGGAAGGCCTTCGAGGGACGGCCCGCGATCCAGGTTTCGGTGCAAGCCTGGGACTCGTCGCAGGTCGGGGAACTGCAGGACCAGGTTCGAACGATGATGCGGGTCCGCCGCCATGTCCCTTTTCACGAGCCCGATCCCTTCGGCATCAACGCCTCGGACACGTTGATGGCAACCTGGCAAGCGCTCACGGGCACCATCTTCGGCGCCGCGATCGGGGTGGTGGCCGTTTTCATGGTCATTGGCGGCATCGTGATCATGAACATCATGCTGGCGAGCGTGACCGAGCGCACCCACGAAATCGGTATCCGCAAATCGCTGGGCGCCCGGCGGCGCGATATCCTGCTGCAGTTCGTGATCGAATCGGCAGCCATGGCCCTCACCGGCGGAATTCTGGGCATCCTGTTTGCGACCGGGATCGCGCAGTTGATCAATCTGGTCTTCACGGCATCGGTGCCGATCTCGGCGATCCTGGTCGGGGTATTCCTCTCGAGCGGCGTTGGGCTCTTCTTCGGCATCTATCCCGCCAGCAAAGCCGCGCGGCTTGATCCCATTGAGGCGCTGAGGACCGAGAAATGACGAGCGAAACTCGAAGCGCGAAACTCGAAATTCGACGTGGGACTTGCTTGCAAGTTTCGAGTTTCGATTTTCGAGCTTCGCGACGGGAATACCGGCCATGAGATCCTATCGCCATCACGTTCGTGAAAACCTCCTCCTGGCGCTGGACACGTTGCGCACGCACAAGTTCCGCTCTTTGCTGACGGTGCTCGGCGTCCTGATCGGCACCACGACGGTGATCCTGGTGGCTTCGTTGATTCAGGGACTGAATCAGCAGATGGCGCAAGTGGCTGAGGGTTTCGGCACCCGCACCATCTTCATTTACAAACTGCCGCCGTTCACCTTCAATCCCACGCGCGAAGAGCGGCTTCGCAAGCCGCTGACCTATGAGGACGCCTTGGCGCTCAAGTCGGAATGCCCGGATGTGGAGGATGTCGGAATCACCCTGTTCAACTGGCAGCCCCCGGCGCCGCCCTTCGTCACGGCCAAATATAAGGGCCAGGAGATTGTGGACGCGCGCTTCTTTGGAAACACGCCGAACAATTTTGCGATCACCAACGCGGACCTCGAGGACGGCCGCCTGTTCACCGACATCGACAATCTCCACCGGCGCGACGTGGCCGACATCGGCGCCGAAATAAAGAAGCGCTTCTTCCAGAACGAGGACCCGATCGGGAAGACGATCGAGGCCGACGGCCACAATTTCGTGGTGATCGGCACCATCGCCCGCCGCAAAGAATTCCTGGGCGACACCGGTACCGACAGCCAGATCTTCGTCCCTTATCTGACCTTCAAGAAGTACTACCCGAACGTCAAGGACAATTTTATCGACGCGCTGGCGGTTCCGGGCCGCATGGATCAGGCGCTTGAAGAGGTCAAGGGCACGCTGCGGCTCAGGCGCCACGTGAAGCCTGTCGATCCCGACAGTTTTGCCGTGTCCACGGCGGACTCCATCGTGCAGCAATTCAATCAGATCATCAGCACGGTGGCGCTCGTCATGATCGTGCTCTCTTCCATCGGCCTTCTGGTGGGCGGAATCGGCGTGATGAATATCATGCTGGTGTCGGTCACGGAACGCACCCGCGAGATCGGCGTCCGCAAGGCGATCGGCGCGCGCCGCAGCGACATCACCTGGCAATTCCTTCTCGAAGCCATGACGCTTACGGGCGCGGGTGGGGTGATAGGAATCGCCATCGGCTGGCTGTTCAGCTTCACGATCCGCTCGATCTTTCCCAGCATGCCGACCACGGTGCCCGTCTGGAGCATCATCACGGGGTTCGTCGTCGCGGTCAGCGTGGGATTGTTCTTTGGGATGTGGCCTGCGGTGAAGGCATCACGGCTCGATCCGATTGTGGCGCTGCGGTATGAGTGAGAAAGGCAGTTGACAGTCAACAGTTGACAGTTGACAGCCCAACCTTCTTCCGGCGTCACAGCTCGACTTCATTACGGCGCTGCCATTAATTGGACTCTGGACTGTTGACTGTCAACTGTTGACTGTCGACTCGAAAAACATCGCCGCCAAACTCTCCGTATACGGCTCCCTCGCCACACCGCGCTCCGTGATGATCGCCGTGACGTAGCGATGCGGTGTGACGTCAAATGCGGGGTGCTGGGCTTCCACGGCTTCAGGCGCGATCGCGACGCCGGCGACGTGCGTGACCTCGCGCGCGGATCGTTGCTCGATGGGAATCTGGTCGCCGGACGCGAGCTTCAGATCGACCGTCGAAAGTGGCGCTGCTACGTAGAACGGAATGCCGTTCTCGCGCGCCAGCACGGCGACGGTATAAGTGCCGATCTTGTTGGCCACGTCGCCGTTGGCCGCGATTCGGTCCGCGCCTACGATCGCCGCCCTGATGCGTCCGTCTTTCATAAAATGGCCGGCCATGCTGTCGGTGATGATCGTAACGGGAATTCCGTCTCGCGAAAGCTCCCAC
>JASHQD010000304.1 GCA_030037755.1 Terriglobia bacterium | reverse complement strand
ATGGCGCCGGCCTTCTTGCCGTCAGTCAGAAACCCCTCGATGTTGACGGCCGCCTCTTGATAGTCCGCCATGATCACGCCGGTGTTTCCCACCCAGGGACATACGAAGATCTTCATTCCGGTGCCGGCGAAGGGCTTCAGCCATTGGTCATAGCTGGGATGCGCGCCGTATTCCCAACTGGCCACGATCAGGTCCTTGGGCAGCCGCGGAATCATCTCGGGATGCTCCACGGCAATGTCGCCCCAGAACATTACCTGCTTGGTGTAACGCCGAACGATGTCCGCGACTTTGCTGAGATTGTCGACGTAAACCTGGCCGTAACCCTCCTTGGCCACGCGTTGCGCGGTGCGGCCCAGGCCAAGGTCGAACGTCTCGTCGCACCCGATGTGATAAAAGGGCGTGGAAAACACCGGCAACATCTGGCCGTACATCTGGTCCAGGAAGGCATAGGCCTGTGCATCGTCCGCGGCCAGCCCGTGACCGTGAGGACGCTCGCCCAGGCCGCCATACTGATCGAACCTCAGCACCTTGTGCAGGTGGCCGCAGGCCTCGGTGGCGGGCACGATGTCAACGTGATAGCGCGCCGCGTAGGATACCAGCTCCTTCCAGTCGTCGTGCGAAAGCGTGTCGCTGAGCACGCCCACAAGGGGCTGCCCGTCAAGCCGGAAGGAATCCTCCATGTACATGTAAAGCTGGTTCATCTTGAATTCGGAAATCGTGCGAACGATGCGCTTCAGGTAATTGAGATTGGGCACCGGTCCGCGAGCCATGTCCACCTGGGTGCCCCGGTAGGCGAGCGCGGGCCAGTCTCGCACCCGCACACCGAGAATCTGCGCTCCCTCACCGTCGGGGACCACGAGCTGGCGCAGCGTCTGCACGCCGTAAAAGAGGCCGGCGGCGTCTTTGCCCGCTACCACGATGCCGGATGGCTCGACGTCGAGCAGGTAGCCCTGCTCGCCAACGCCTTCGGCGCCCAGTCCTGCGCTGTGTAGCGCCTGATCGGCGAGAGGATCGCCAAATCGCGCCAGGCGTATCGCCGGGAGATGCTCCGCCGCGGACGACGCGACGATGGGATATTCGCGGCCCGTCGCGAGCTTCAATTCCTCCTGCAAGCTTTCAGCCGCGAAACGATCCTCGCTGGCACTGGTGGGCGGCAGCACAATCTGTGTCTCGATCTTCACCTCGAAGTTCTGTCCTGTCGACTGCAGTTCTCGGGGCTCGGGAATCAATTGCGGTTTCTGCGCGCGAACCAACAAGGGCGACAAAGCGAACACCAGCAATGCCCCGAAAGATTTCTGAAAGAACCGTAACTTGGTGAACGGGTGAGTAAAACGGGCGGACGTTATCATCGAAGAGCCCCCGACTCCAGGAATGGCATTGTTGAGATACGACTCCCGATGGAACTGCTATTCGGGAGAATTGTCAACATGGGTCGATTTGCTGCCGTTGCCGAGCCCGGCTTGGATCTCACGATCTCCACGATCGCCGCTTGCCTTGAGAAGGGTCTCTTCCTTTTCCCGCTCTCGAGCCCGCAACTTCTGCACGATTGCCAGTTCGCGTTCCGAGTCGCTCGTGCGGCCGAGCTTTTTGTAAAGTTGGGCGAGCTGATAGTGCGCTTCCGGCTGATTCGGATCGACTCGCAGCGCTTCCTGGTAGGCACGCTCTGCCTCCGCGGTGTGGTCCAGCCGCTCGCAGGCCTTGCCGAGATCCACCCGGGCGCGGACATTTCGTGGTTCCGCCTGGACCAGCCGCTCGAGAATGGGCAGCGCCTTCGCCGGCTGCTGTTCCATCAGGTAGGAATCGGCCAGGTAGAACCTTGCGCGCCCAAACTGCGGATCGAGAGCCAGCGCCTGTTCAAGTTCGGCCTGCGCCTCGGGATAGCGTCGCACTTTCCAGTACATAAACCCGAGCGAAAACCGCACCGTGGCATCATCCGGTAGTTCCTGGCGGGCGGCTTCGAACTCGGCAATCGCCTGCCCGTAGTTTCCCATCGCGTCGTAAGCCTGACCCTGTAAAACGTGCAGCCATGGCGAGCTATGGTCGAGGGTTTCGATTCGCTTGAAAGTAGCCAGCGCCTTCTGGTACTCCGCGTCCTGAAGATACGCTCGATCCAGCAGATAAAGCGTACTCACGTCCTGCGGATTCAGCCGCGACGCGGCTTCGAGCTGCGGAATCGCGGCCGGGTAATCTCCGTGGCCGACGAGAGCGACGCCCAGCAATTCACGGGCGCGAAAATCGTCGGGCTGCACCTCGGCGGCGGTCTGCAAAGGACGCCGGGCCCCATCATAGTTGCCCATCTTGATGTAGGCGATTCCCAGATTCAGATTGGTCGCGAATTCTCGAGGACTGATCGCCAGGGCACGCTCGTAATACTCGATCCCTGCGGCGAATTGGTGCTGCTCAACGCTTAAGGCTCCCAGGCGATTGAGCGCCGCCACCGAGCGCGGATCGATCTTAAGGATCTCGCGATAGCTTTCGGCCGCAGCTTCAATATTGCCGTGTTCTTCCTGGCTCTCTGCACGCGCCGCGAGGGACGCCACATCATTCGGCGCGTGATCCTGGGCGCGACTCAGATTGCACTTGAAGGCGGAGCACAGAACACACAGAAGCAATAGCGCTGCGCTGCGCCGCAGGCAGGACACGGAGATGCTCTGCGCTCCCCAAGACTTCATCGCCATCAAGCGATCACCTGAGTGCATGCTAACATCGATTTTTCACGGTTCACAAGCCCGGAATCAAACGCCTGCATCGCTCGTGAGGCTCCACTCCCATCCGATGAGTAGTACAAATCAACTAGCCTAGATTATACAAATTAAAACACTTGACATTTCGTTCGTCTTGTGGTATGGTGCCAGCCAACGGGTGAGGCGGGGACGCTCTTGTCAGGAGATTTCGCGTGCTCTGCCGCTCCCGAACACCTACTCCGGCCTCGCCGGCCGCTCGCCGCGCAAATGCTTTGAAATTATCGGGTTCCCGAAGAGAGCGGTGCAGGGTTTGCGTCGCGCTTCATCCTTTGAAGCGCGGCCACTACGCAATCGATCTGCCCGAAAAGCCCATCCGCGCCGAGCGGTGTTCCGGCTGGCCTCAAACGGGGGCAAAACACGCGAAAAGCATCCGCGGCCACGAAGCCGGAATGTGCCATAGAATCATAGAGATAGGGCAAGCGTTGAGAAAACGCGCGAAACAACACCCCCGACCGCAGGCTCGAATGTGCCATGGAATCAAAGAGATAGGCCAAAAACTCGGGAAAAACACACGAAAAAAACATCCACACCCGAAAGCTGGAATGTCTCATGGAATCAGCGACATAAGCCAAAAAGGGGGGCTAGACCGAAAGCTGGAATGTCCTTTAGAATCAGCAAAACGGGGGCTACATCGAATTCGCGAAAGTCGCACTTTTGGGTCGGAATATGCGTGGAAATCAACAGAAATTGGAAGGGAGTTCACGGTTAGGCGTCCCCCGGAGCGCGGGCATCCCTGCCCGCCACCGCGTACGGCGTGCTCCGGCGGTAACTGGGAGCGGGCAAGGATGCCCGCACTCCAAATGACGCCACTACCCAAATCCGGCGCCGGGTGACGGCGTCAAGCGCGTAATGCTATCGTCGCAAATGTGCGATTGCCTCAGGCGTGACCCGGATGAGCGGCCTTCAGGCCAACGTGAATGAAACGAGATCTGCGCCCTGGTATTGAGATTCTGCTGGTGATGCTCGCAATCGCGGTTGCTGGCGCGCCCGCGCAGGATGCTGCGCCGAATGACACGGCCCGCCAGCAAAACCGCATTCCTCCCTCGGTGATTTTGATATCCGTCGATACTTTGCGAGCGGACCATTTGAGCTGCTACGGATACCGCCGCATGCTGACCCCGCATCTCGATACACTGGCGAAAGGTGGAACGATCTTCGCGCAAGCGGACTCGCAAGTGCCTTTAACGCTGCCGTCCCACGTCGCACTCCTGACTTCGACTTACCCCTTCGCAAACGGTATCGAAGACAATGTCGCTGAGCTCGGACCTCAAGCAGTCACGCTTGCGAGCGTGCTGAAGAATCATGGCTACAGGACCGGCGCGTTTGTGGGCGGTTTCGTCCTTGACGCCCGCTTCGGGCTCAACCGCGGCTTCGACGAATACGACAGCCCTTTTGATCTGCACCGGCAGCAGGGCAAAGATCCCAGTGACATCAAGCGCGCAGGCGCCGACGTCGTGGCCTCGGCAGAGAAGTGGCTGGCCGAGGAACCCGCAGAGCCTTTTTTCGCGTTTGTGCACCTCTATGACCTGCACACGCCTTACGAAATCCCCCCGCAACGGAATGTGGCCCCTGGCCTCTCAGGCTACGATCAGGCGCTCAGCTACGTCGACGGTGTTCTTGGCGGATTTCTGGCATTTCTTCAAGAGCGCGCACTGCTCGCGCACACCCTCCTGGTCTTCGTGTCCGATCACGGCGAAAGCCTTGGCGAACATGGCGAGACGACCCATGGCTACTTCGTTTACCAGAGCACTTTGCATGTTCCCCTGATTTTTCACTGGCCTTCGCAATCTCCGAAATTGCAGTCCCGGATCGAGCAACCCGTAAGTTTGCTGGACGTCTCACCCACGATCCTCCAGTTCCTGGGCGTACCGGTGCCGGCAGAGTTTCAGGGCCATAGTCTTCTGGAGATTCTTCGCGGGGCGCAGCAGGCTCCCGAGGGGATTTACAGCGAGAGCCTCTACGCCCAGTTTCATTTCGGAACTGCGCCGCTGCGCAGCCTGCGAGTGGGCGAGTACCAATATATCGAGGCGCCAAAACCGGAGTTGTACGACCTCGCGCAGGACCCCGGAGAAAACAGCAATCTTTTCGGATCGAAACCCGTGTTGGCCCTCACCATGAGGTCACGCCTCAGGAAACTCCGCTTGGATAACGCTTCGAAAGGAGTCGCTGCAGCGAGCAGCCTCAGCCCGGAAGCCATCGAGCGCTTGCGCGCCCTGGGCTACCTTGTTTCGAGCACACCGCGCGCCGCTTCCGCCGAATCCGGAGCCGATCCGAAAGATCGCATCCGCCAGTACGAAGAGTACGGACGCGCCCTGATCCAGGCGTCCGCGGGCCAGTTGGCAGAGGCCGATGCCTCCATGGAGCGTTTGCTCGCGGCGGACCCGGATTTGATCGACGTTCGCCTGAGCCTTGGTCTCGACGAACAGAAACTCGACAGGCACCAGCAGGCGATTGCGGCGTTTCAGCAGGTGTTGAAGGAGGTCCCCACGAACTCCCTGGCACACTTCGATCTTGCTGTCAGCGAATTCGCTCTTGGCCAGACGGACCAGGCAATCAAAGAGCTGCAGGCGGTGCTGGCTCTCGCGCCTTACTACACCCGGGCTGAAGAACTGCTTGGGACTATCTGGCTCCAGAAGCAGGATTACGAGCGGGCGCGCGATCAATTCAATCATCTCTTGACCGTCGATCCCGGCGATTATGCCGCGCACTACAACTTGGGCGTGCTGGCGGTGATCGAGAAGAATTCGGCGGAGGCTGAGCAGCAACTTCAGGCTGCGATCAAGACCGACCCCTCCGCCGCTGAGGCGCACAACACGCTGGGCAGTTTGTATCTCGAGCTTGGCAAGCTCGATCCCGCCCGGGAGGAATTCGAGACCGCCGTGCGCCTGCAACCCAAGTTTGCCTGGGCGCACTATAACCTCGGGATCGTGTTGCACCAGGAGAACAGGGACCCGGAAGCGCTACGCGAATTCGAATTGGCACAGGAGGCGGACCCGAAGTTTACTCGTGCCGCGGAAGCGATCCGGCAACTTCAGGGATCGCACTGAGTATTTCGGAATGCCGGCACGATGAGGAGACCTCCGTAATCCATGCCAGCGGTTAAGTACTTTATAGGTATGTGGTAGAATGCAGGGGTTTCGGAGGGCCTGGGCGCCGTCAAAATCACTTCTGATTTTCGTGAGAACTCTCCATGATTTCGCAAGCCAATATCCTGCCGGCCACTCCCATGGGGGCCAATCTCGTACCTGGAGGCGGGGCGACGTTTCGGGTCTGGGCGCCGCGAGCCACTTCCGTCTACATTAACGGCACTTTCGCAGGCACGGCGCAGACCGGCCAAACCGACGACTTGCTGATGGCCCAAGACTCCAATGGTTACTGGACGGGCTTCATTGCCGACGCCCAGGACGGCGACACCTATCATTTCTGGGTCGTGGGTGCAGGGTCGAGCGGTTACAAGCGCGATCCCTATGCACGCGAATTGGCAACGGATTCGCCTTTCCCGACGTGCAGTTGCCTGATCCGTTCGGGGACGGCCTATCCCTGGCACGACTCGGCTTTTGTGACCCCGGATTTCTCAAACATGATCATCTACCAGTTACACATCGGGACCTACGCTCCGCGCACCCCCGGCGTGGCATGCACATTCCTGGATGTCATCCAAAAGATTCCGTACCTGGTGGAGCTCGGCGCGAACGTGCTCCAGCCGCTGCCGATCGATGAAGTGGAAACCGATCCCTCGATGGGTTATAACGGCGCCGACTACTTCTCGCCGGACTTCCCCTACGTGGTGTCTGACCAGACCGCTCTGGCTGGCTATCTTGCCACCATTAATAGCCTACTCGCCCAAAAGGGTTTTTCTCCCATGGCTATCGGGGACATCACCCCCGGGCCGGCGCAGCTGAAGGCCCTCGTGGACTTGTGCCATCTTTACGGCATCGCGGTGGCCTTTGACGTGGTGTACAATCACGCCGGCGGGTTCGAGGGCGACGATCAAAGCCTCTACTTCTACGATCGCGCCGCCGATACCAGCGATAACAATCAAAGCCTCTACTTTACCAACATGGGATATGCGGGCGGACTGTCTTTCGCCCTCTGGAACAACGACGTTCGCCAATTCATCATCAACAGCGCCAGTTATTACGTTCAGGAATTCCACGTCGACGGCTTCCGCTACGACGAAATCAGCGCGCTCTTGTCGCTGAATGAAGATTCCGGTTGGAGTTTCTGCTGCGATCTCACCGATACGCTTCGCTATATCAAGCCGCGCCTGCTGCAAAATGCCGAGTACTGGCCATACGAGTTCCAGAATTACCCGCAACCCGCCCCCTTGATCGTCACGCCTGTCGCGAGCGGCGGGACGGGTTTTGACGCTGTTCAGCACGACGGTTTGCGCACAGCCGTCCGCGGCGCGGTCCAGCAGGCTTCCTACGGCCAAAGCGCCGCCGTCGATTTTGACGCCATCGCCGGCGGCCTCTATCCCCAGGGATTTGCGCATGGGTGGCAGGCTGTCCCCTGCGTCGAGAACCACGACATCGTGGACGTGGGGCGCGATCTGCGCATTCCCGCGCTGGCCGACGGCTCAAACTCCCGGTCCTGGTATGCCCGCAGCCGCTCGCGCTTCGCCACCGGACTCCTGCTGACGGCGCCCGGCATTCCCCAGATCTTCATGGGACAGGAGTTTCTGGAAGACCAGCAATGGAACTGCGATCCCACCGCCACCGCCAATCTCCTGGATTGGACCAGCCTCGATACCGGCTCTGACCAGGCCATGGTGAATCATCTGCGCTTCACCCAGGACTTGATACGGTTGCGGTGGAATCAGCCTGCTTTGCGCGGTGACAACGTCAATCCGTTTCACGTCCACGACCAGAACCGCGTGATCGCTTTTCACCGCTGGCTCGAAGGCACCGGGAATGACGTGATCGTCGTCGCGACCCTGGCGGAAGACACCTGGTACAACTACGCGATTGGATTCCCCTACCCGGGACCGTGGGCGGAAGTCTTCAATAGTGACGTGTACGACAATTGGGTGAATCCCATGGTCGCAGGCAACGGAGGCGGCATCTGGGCCTCGGGAGGGCCACTCCACGGCTTCAGCGCGTCAGCAAGCATCGTGATTCCCGCAAACGGCATGGTTGTGTTCGCGCGCAGCACAGGGAATTGAGTGGTTCACAGCAAGAGAAATGGGGCGTTCACCGGTATGACTCGCGAGGCCGGCTTAATCAGGACGGGCTGGGGGCAGGTTGAACGACGATGACGGCACAGATGTTTCGAACATGCTTACCGGTCCACTCAATTTGCTAAGCTCTTGCCAACATCTGCTCTGTAAGCGCTTGAATCTGCATGCGCCAGAAAAACACGTCTTAATAAAGCTGTTAATACCTTGTTATGCCCCATGTTCGTTAGGAGGTTGTCTAATACAAATAAATTAGGTATCTACCGTCCCCTACCACTGCGAATTGCCAAGTAGGGGGGCATTGATGCGTCTGAGGGGTCGCGGCTGCGTCACTCGCTCCCGTGGCTCGGAAGTGGCGACGTCGCTGCGTCATAGCCTCAACCTCGTTGCCCGGGGGCTTTACGTGGAAGAACGCAATCCTTGATACTAACCGCCGTCGAGTTGACCTGGCCCATGGGGCGGAGTCCGGTCTCTGGAGGTGCCTGCGATGAGAAGGCGCGAATTTCTGTCGACCAGCCTGGCAACGGCCGCGATGAGCTTGGTTCCCCGAACCTCGCGCGCCGCCGACGGACTGGTCGAGGTCCTGGTGGATGAGCCCATCGGGACCATTGCCCCCGAGATCCACAGCCACTTCGTCGAACACCTCGGTGGCGTGGTCTATGACGGCATCTGGGTGGGAAACAACTCGAAGATCCCCAACATCGGCGGGATCCGCAAGGATATCGTTGACCACATGCGGCAACTCCAGGCTCCTGTCGTGCGCTGGCCTGGGGGTTGCTTTGCAGACAGCTACAATTGGCGCGATGGTATCGGCCCTCGCGATAAGCGTCCCACGCGCACGAACTTTTGGGCAAACGACCCTCCCCTTTGGAGAGCTCCCGACGGCCCGCAAAAGTACGAGCCCAACACCTTCGGCACCGCGGAATTCATGCGGTTTTGCCAATTATGTGGCTGCAAGCCGTATCTCGCCGCAAACGTCCGGAGCCTCTCGCCGATGGACTATGACCAATGGGTGGAGTATTGCAACTCGCCGGCGGGTTCCACCACGCTCGCTGGCATTCGGGCCTCCGACGGCAGCAAGGACCCCTTCAACGTGACTTACTGGGGCATCGGAAATGAGTCCTGGGGTTGCGGAGGCGATTTCCGGCCGGAGCAATACGTGGTGGAGTTTCGACGCTTCATCTCCTGGGTCCCAAACTACGGCCTCAAGCTGCGTTTCATTGCTTCGGGCCCGGGTATGGCGATCGACGACCCGCAAGTCAACTGGACGCGCGGGCTGTTCCAGGAACTCGTGGCAAAGAACACGGACCTGCTCAATCGCGTCTTCGGGTTGTCACTGCACTATTATTGCTGGACGGCAGGCAAAGGCCAATCTCTCGATTTCACGGTTGAAGACTGGTATCAGGTGTTGTGGCAGTCTGACCTCATGGATTCGCTGCTCACCAAGCAGTGGCTCGCGATGGGTGAATTTGACCCCGAGCACAAAGTGAAAATGGTTGTCGACGAATGGGGCGCCTGGCACCATGGTTCCGCCATCGACCCTCGCTTCCTTTTCAGTTATGTGCCCAGCCTGCGAGACGCCCTGGTGACCGGAATTACCCTTGACATCTTTAATCGGCACGCGGACAAACTGGCGATGTGCAATGTCGCGCAACTTGTGAACTGCATTCACACGCCGTTCCTTGCCCTCGAAGATCGTTTTGCGGCGACAACGATCTTTCACGTGTTCGACATGTATCAGTCGCACAAAGGCGGCCAGTCCTTGCGTTTCGTGAGCGACGCGCCACGTATTTCCTATGGATCGAACGGGTCGTTCTGGGGATTGGCCGGATCGGCATCGCTGCATGATAAGACGCTGGTGATAACGGTTGTGAATCCGCACGTGAGTATGGCAAGAAACACCGAGGTCAGCTTGCGCGGCGCCTCGGCCCGCTCGTGCCGCGTGACGGTGCTGACGTCATCGGATATTCATGCCCACAACGATTTTGACAATCCGGGCGCTGTTGTGCCCCAACCGGAGCCGGCCGACGTCTCAGGTCCCAGCTTTGTCTGGACGTTCAGGCCGGCCTCGGTGACGAAGCTGGAAATCGATCTGGCGTGATGCAAGGGGGGCGATCGCGAGAGCCCTGGACTCATCCGTCTCGGCCGCCCGATAAAGGACGCGAAAAGGCTTGAAAGCCGGGACAGATCGGCGGAAGATTCTCCTATGACTAAAGCACGCGCGGGGCCGAGTATCGACGAATACCTGCGCGAGCGCCTGATGCCAGTCGAAGGTGCGATTCCGCACATTCCCGGCATCGAGCTGTTTGGGAATTCAATTCCTGCGGGAACTGTCGGCGGCGACCTCTTCGAGTACATCAATTTTCAACAGCGCTATGACGTGGATGCACGCATTCAGCAGGCTCAACGGTTCTCGAAAGAGTTTCTCGACCCGCTTCCTCCAGGAGTTCCGATACGCAATTCGGTCGATGACCACGTGCAATGGCTGAAAGGGATTCCGGGCTACAGGCCCGAGATGGAAACAGAGTATCGATTCGCCAGGAGCTCCGAGCAGGTACGCGTGGCGGAAGCGTTGCCCGATCTTTATTCGACGGCCGGTATTCTGCTGGTGGATGCGCAGGGTCATGGAGTAATCTCAGCCAAGATTGCCGCTACAGTGCATGACACGTTCCATGCTTTGATGCTCACCGAGCTGGATCGATACGGCAAAACAACCCCGATGCTGCTCGAAAACCTCAACCTGCGACTGGCGCTAGCGGTGACCGCCCGCAATGCATTAGGAATCATGGAGAAGGAATACGCACGCGAAAACGCAACCATGGTGTATGGCGAAGTGAGTCCCAACGGCCTTTTTCGCTTCGCGAATTTCGGGCATCCTTCACCGCTGGTGTTCTCGGCGGAGTATCGCAAGTTCATGAAGATAGACGAAAGCCGCATGGTGCGATTTCTGGCGCTCGGGTTGCAAATCCCCGCAGATGATCCGGATCGCAAGAAATACTACTCTCTTAACCTCCGAAAAAGAGAGATCAGCTCGTCTGATCTTGCCGAGATCACACTGATGAGTCCGGGAGATATCCTTGTTCTGTATACCGACGGCGTTTACGATGGCAGCGACAAAGAAGCTCGCGAGCAACTGGAAGCGGTCATGCGCGAACACTACCGCGAGCCGGCCAAGGAGATATGCAACGCTTTGCTGGATCATGCGGTCAAGCAGGATGACCAGCTCCGGCAAAGCGGCGACCTGGACTTGATCGACGACAAAACGGTGTTTATAGTCAAACGCGCTTAAATAGCCCGACTCTGCCCAAGCGTTTTTTCATAGTGGAGTGGACCCCTGGGCTGAGACAAACACCGTGAAAGGGCCTCTGCTGAGGATCGGCTGTTTTTGCCTCTGTTTGCTTGCGTTTGTGATCACAGGGGCTTGCAGGGTTTGAATCTCGACTCCGCTTGACGAGCCGGACGGAATGACTTGACTGGGACTCAGTTGCACGCCGAGTGTCGATGTCGACTGATCAGACCGGGCGCGCTGAGTCCCCCGGCTCTCGCTAATGGACGTCATAAATCTTCCTTTCGACGGGCGTCGGAGGTTCCCTGATATATTACCGGCATGTCGCCGGGGGCCACGAAGGTGTTTCAGCCAGGGTTGTTCGAAGCCTACGACCCCAGTCAGTTCTACGACGAGATGTTCTCGGCTCCGGGAACTCCGCGGCCCCACTATGCCGGTATCTTCGAGAAGCTTGCCTCCCTGGCTGCATCGCAGTTTGAGGAGAGGCGGCAACTGGCAGATGTCACTTTCCTGCTGCAGGGAATCACCTTCACGGTGTATAGCGATGGCACGGGCACGGAAAGGCTGTTTCCCTTCGACCTCATCCCTCGCATCCTGCCTGGCACCGAGTGGGAGCGCATCGAGCGCGGCCTGACGCAACGCGTCGTCGCCCTCAACCTGTTCCTGCAGGACGTTTACGGGCAACAGCGGATCCTGCGGGATGGCCGGATCGCGCGCTCGCTGGTTTATTCCTGCCAACACTTCCGCCGCGAGATGGTCGGTGTCGAAGTGCCGCGCGGTATCCACACGCACATTTCGGGTATCGACCTGGTGCGCGATTCCAAAACGGGCGAATTCCTGGTGCTCGAAGACAATGTGCGCACGCCCAGCGGGGTTTCCTACGTGCTCGAGAACCGGCTGGTGATGACGCGCTGCTTTCCCGAACTCTTCCAGACGCACGAAGTGCTGCCGGTGAACAATTACCCGGCGGAATTGTGCAAGATCCTCAGGGTCATCTCACCCCGAACGGGCGAGGAGCCGCAGATGGCGCTGCTCACGCCGGGAATCCACAACAGCGCCTATTTCGAGCACAGCTTTTTGGCGCAGCAGATGGGGATTGAGCTGGTGGAGGGCCGCGACCTCGTTGTGGACGGTAGCGTCGTGTACATGAAGACAATTCGCGGCCTGACACGCGTAGACGTCATCTATCGGCGTGTGGACGATGAGTTTCTCGATCCCCTGACCTTCCGGCCCGACTCGGTGCTTGGGGTGCCCGGACTGATGGGCGCCTACCGCGCCGGCAATGTGACGCTGGCGAACGCCGTGGGCAACGGAGTCGCCGACGACAAGGCGATTTACGCGTACGTGCCGGACTTTATTCGCTACTACCTGGATGAAGAGCCCGTTCTCCGCAATGTTGATACCTACCTGTGCGCAAAACCGGACGATCTGGCTTACGTGCTGGAGCATTTGCCAGACCTGGTGGTGAAGGCCGTGGGGGAATCGGGCGGCTACGGGATGTTAATCGGGCCAGCGTCCGCCGGCAGAGAAATCGAGGAGTTCCGCCGTCGAATCACGGCCGAACCGCGCAACTACATCGCACAGCCCGTGATCGGCCTCTCGCGGGTGCCTTCCTACGATCCGGCAACAGGCCGCATGGCGGGGAGGCACGTCGACCTGCGCCCCTATTGTCTCTACAACGGCGACGACGTGATCATCGTGCCGGGAGGCCTGACGCGCGTCGCGTTGCAGCCGGGATCGCTGGTGGTGAATTCCTCGCAGGGTGGCGGCAGCAAAGATACCTGGGTGCTGCGGGGAGAGCATTGAGATGCTGTCGCGGATCGCGGACTCGCTTTTCTGGCTGGCCCGCTACATGGAGCGCGCCGAAGATACCGCCCGTATCCTGGATGTGAACTACCACATGCTGCTGGAGGGGTCTCGGCGGCAGCCGTACCGCCTTCGCTGGGAGCCCTTGCTTGTGATGGCGGGCGAAGACCAGCGTTTCAAACAGCATTACAGCGACGCCAACGCCACTACGGTGTTTGATTTTCTCGCCTTTGGGGCCGACAATCCCAGTTCTATTTCGCAGTGCATTGCCAAGGCCCGCGAAAACGCGCGCACCATACGCGATTACATCTCCCGGGAGATGTGGGAGGACATCAACGGCCTGTACCACGCCGTGAACCGCTTTGGCCCGCAAGAGGTCGGGGCCGGTCCGCATCGCTTCTGCAATCTGGTGAAGTTCGGCAGCCACCGTTTTCATGGCGTCTCGGATGCGACCCTCCCGCGCGACGAGGGCTGGCAATTCCTCCGCGTCGGACGTTTCCTCGAGCGCGCTGAGATGACGGCGCGGCTGGTCGACGTGCAGTATCAGAATCTCGTGGTTACTCAGACGGACCTTGGGGCGCTGGATAATCACCAGTGGATGGCCGTTTTGAAGTCGGTGGGCGCCTATGAAGCCTACCATCGGCAGTACCACTCTCCCATCGAGCCGGAGCGCGTGGCTGACATGCTCATCCTGCACGCGTTGCATCCGCGCTCGATCCGGTTCAGTATGACCGAAGTGCAGGCGGGACTACGGGCGGTCAGCGGCACCGGCCCCGGGTATTACGCCAACGAAGCTGAGCGCTTTACCGGCAAGGTACTTGAGGGCTTGCGCTATGACAAGATCGAGGAGATCTTGAAGCGCGGTCTGCACGCCTACCTGCACGAAGTGCTGCGATCCTGCCGCCTGATCGGCGAGGACATAGCGCGCACCTACTTCTTCTACGCGGTGGTGGCATGAACCGGTATCACCTCGTGCACGTGACCCAATTCCAGTATGACGGGCCCGTTTCCGAGAGCTACAACCAGGTGCGGTTGCAGCCCATGCACGACGAGGGACAGAGCTGTCTTTCATTCCGCCTTACCACCGTGCCGGCGGCGCGCGTTACCTCGCACCGCGATGCTTTTGGCAACTGGGTTCACCAGTTCAATATTCTGGCGGAGCACCGCCAATTGACCGTCGAGGCGGAATCTGTGGTGCTGGCCCACAACCGAGAGCCGCTCTCCACAAGCGAGACGACTCTGGCGGACCTCGATTCGCTTCGCGAGAGCCTTTTCGAGGATCATTTCGATTTTGTCGCTTCCACCGCATACGTGCCGCGGCTTGAGGGTTTGGCCGCACTTCAGGAGGAGGCGGAAGCGCAGGGCAAAAGCAGCGCCTTGGGGTTTGTAACCGCGGCCTCCAGCCTTATTCATGAGCGCTTTCGTTACGTCAAGGGCGCCACCCACGTGAACTCGTCAATTGCCGATTCGCTTGTGCTCGGGGCGGGCGTGTGCCAGGACTTCGCGCATCTGCTGTTGGGTATCGTGCGCGGGCGCGGGCTGCCGGCGCGGTACGTGTCCGGCTACCTGGTGCCCCGAGCCGCGGCTGAGGCGGAAGCTGGCGTCGAGGAGGTCATTGGTGGACAGGCGTCGCATGCCTGGGCCGAGGTTTACCTGCCGGGATCCGGCTGGATCGGCCTTGACCCGACGCTCGGCGAGCCGGTCTCGGCGCGCCATGTCCGCGTAGCCTATGGACGTGACTACGGCGACGTGGCGCCGGTGCGGGGCGTGTACAAAGGCCACGCTGGACAGCGCCTCTCGGTCGATGTGCGCGTTCGTCCAGCACTCGACGACGCCGGGCGCGAACGACTGGTGGAGAGCGCGGCCATGCCACCGGCCCCGGTTATCGACGAACGCGCCCAGCAGCCCGAACAGCAGCAACAGTAGGCCTGAGCGTTCTCTGCGGGATTCCACTTCGCCGACCTCATGCTCAACTCAATCACTCTCGGCGCAACGGCCGACTCTTTCTCGACATTACGGGCCACCCGGAGTTCGGCTTGCTCTTCGGTCAAGACCGACTCATCCCCATCTGGGTAGCAACGCTCCTCGTTCCGCAGCAAGAGCCGAAACGTCCTCTTCGACAGCGCCGCCCAGATGCTCGACTTCTTCCGCCTCTCCACGGACGGGCGTCATTACCGGCGGATCGTTCAGGGCTTTCACCGCATCTCTGCAGCCACGATATTCTTCGGGACCGGAGATCACCCTGGCCACATGCGCTTGGTTGATTTGCGCCTGCTTTCATTTCTTCGACCGGGTGCGGCTTTGATTCAATCAGCAGGGGCCGGAGCAACCGCCCACCGACGACACTCAGCGAAATATCATCGGCCTTAGCGAAGCATTCTGCCAAAAGATCGACCTGCACAGAATTCCTGTCGAGTGCGAAGTGATAGCGGCCCTCGCCCACGCGCCCGGGACGCTCGACTTTTACATGAGGGTGGTTTGGAGGAGCTGGACTGTCGTCGGCACGACTCACGTTTCCCTGTTTGGACAGTGCGGACTCGCCTCCCACCTCGGCAGCATCGAATACTCGGCCAAGCGCCGTTTCCGCCAGATCCTCAACGATTGGATCCGAAAGGTCAAAGCCCTTTGGCCCGAACGCATAGTGTGGCGGGACGATACGCGGTTGCAGAGCGGTTCCCGCAGCGAGTGGTGCGGTCGAAAATTACCTTGACAAGTACCCGCGAGGCACACTATATAAGTAAGTCGATGGATATAATAGACTATTGCGTACTTGTGCCGGACGTGAAGACTCTTCAACCGCTGGAACTCTGGCCGCCCGCGGATTCCGGGTCCGACTCGAAGTAGGTTGAACACCCGTACATCAGAGCGAGCTGGCGAATGCCTGTCCGATCTGCGACTGAGCGTGAATGTCGCTTCGATCAGGGCTGAAAAAGGAGCTTAGACGTGAGATCGATCCGCAAGTCATTAATGCTCTTTAGCTTCACTCTTTTCGCTGCGACCTTGTGGGCGCAGAATCCGGAGTCTTTCCGGGTTTTACTGGGAGTAAACGACGCAGCCTCGACTCGCTGGGACGGCACCCTGGCAGTGAAAGACGCGGGCCGTTACACGGCGGAGGGCTGGCGATTCGAGGGAACGGACAGCATCGATGACAATGGCCTGTTTCACATCAGTACGCACCCGCCACGCCTGTTTCAGAGCGTTGCCGCCCTGGTGGGTGGGGCCATCGTCGCCAACGGATTTATTATTAACGCGGATTCGGTGACCGAGAACAGCGAATTCACCGTCACCACCGCGCAAGGAGATTTCACTTTTCGCGCCGGAGATATCGGCTATGGCAACGGGGTCTATAAGCTAGGCGGGCGAGCCTATGTTGACAGGGTCTCGGATCCCACGCGCTTGACCGATACCAAAGAGGAAGAGGACTACCCCTCGATCACCTCGGCTGCAAACGGCGATATCTGGCTTGCGTACGTACAGTTTCACCACAGCAAGGATTATGAAAAGCTGCGCATGAGCCCTCCTGAAGTCCCGAAGGACTTCAAGCAGTATCAAGAGCCCACAGGGGGCGACCAGATTTGGGCGCGGAAGTATTCCGGTGGAACCTGGGGTGAGCCGATCGCAATCACGAAGCCGGGGGGCGATTTGTACCGGACCGCAATCGCTGTCGATGGAAACGGACGGAGTTGGGTGTTCTGGTCGGAGAATCGCGGCGGCAACTTTGACATCTTCGCGCGGTCCATCGATGGCTCGGAACCGAAAGAAGTGGTTCAGATCAGCAAGGAATCCGGCGCGGACATCGACCCGGTGGCAGCCACCGACTCGAGCGGCAAGGTCTGGGTAGCCTGGCAGGGCTGGCGCGAAGGCGTAGCCGCCATTTACGCGGCCCATCAAGACGG
>JASHQD010000303.1 GCA_030037755.1 Terriglobia bacterium | reverse complement strand
ATATCGCTGCCGGCAAGAGCGAAATCGAGCTCGCGCGCCGGCTTGATCCCAAAGCGAAACGCTACCAGGAGAACCTGGATTGCCTCAGCCGGAAGATGTCGGGGTGCAGGCTACATCCCTGAGTCAACACCGCCGCAGCGCCTGATCCGATTCTACATACAGCCGCGTGCAGCCATACCAAGCGCGGCGGTGAGGACACCGCCGCTACAGTAGAAAGTCAATCGGCAATGCTATTTTTTCCGCCGCCGTAGATAGCCGGCTACGCCCGCGAGACCCGTTCCCATCAGCAGCAAGCTGCCTGGCTCCGGCGTGCTCGGCGAGCCGCCCGGCGCGGAAGGCAGTGTGTTTGACGGCAGCGAGCCTCCGCCCCACGAACCTGAGCCCAGCGGTCCCGAAGCCACATCCAGGGTGACGTTGTTCGAGTTGTAGACCACCACGAAGTGGTCCTGGTCGTTGTTGAACTCGAGGCCGTTCACGGTGCTGAAGGTGCCCGTCACGGAGCTCGCGATCAGGATCTCGAATGTGTCCGAGGTCGTCGGAATGAAACTGTCGATCAAGGCGAGATTCAGGGTTCCGTTCAAACTGGCCGCATCGTCCACGTTCAACTGAGAGAAGTTGGTTCCCGCCGTGGTGCCGCCGATATTGATGTCCAGGGCGCCCGCGGAGTTCTGGGTGTAGGTGCCGCTGACGGTTTCCTTGCCAGCCGTGGTCGTCGTATCCGCGGTGTACATGGTGCCGCTCATGCTCACGTTGCCGTTCAGCGTACCGCCGTTGCCAAACACGCTTCCGCCGTTCACCTGGATCGCTCCCGTGCCGCCGGTCGTGAGCTCCCCGTCTACGGTGGTGCTGCCGGCAGTTTGGGTGTAACTGCCATTGCCCTCTATAGTCAGATCGCTGCCCTTCTCGACCTTCAGCGTTCCGGAGTTGGTCACGCTGCCCGGCGTCGTGAGGCCGGCATCGCTCGCCAGCGTGAGGCTGCCGTTGTTGGTCGCGAAATTCGCGATGCCGTTCCCGGAAGTCTGATTGAGAATCTTATAAGTGGTCCCGCTCAGGGTGAGGTTGGCATCGTTGGTCACAATGTTGGCACTGTCAAATTCGAGTGTTCCCGTCACCGTGTAGCTGCCGTTGGTCAATGTGTTGGTGGTGCTGTTGAAGTTCGTCAGATTCCCGTTCACATCGAATTTGCTGTTTGCGCCTACCACCAGCGATCCGTTGTTGGTGAAGTTGCCGACGGTGGTGAAGTTGTACCCACTGGTGATGTCGAAAGTGGCGCCCGCATCGTTGGTGGCGAAGTCCGTCAGAATGTTGCCATTCGCCGAGCTGACGATCTTCGCGCTCGCTCCTGTGAGCGTGATGCTGGCATCGTTCGTTACAAGGCTCGTGCCGCTCGGTCCGAATTCCAGCGTGCCCGTGACGTTGTAGGTTCCGCCCGTCAGGGTGGTGCCCGAGAAATTCGTCAGGCTGCTGCCGCTCTTCACCACGAACTTGCTTCCACCGCCCACCGTCAGCGTGCCGTTATTGGTGAAATTGCCTTCGGTGGTGAAATTCGCGCCGGCCGTGATGTCGAAGAGTCCGCCGCTATCGATGGTGGCCAGCGGCGCGATGATGTTGCCGCCCGAGGGGTCGACAATCTTGGCTGCCGCCCCGGTCAGGGTGATCTTGGCGTCGTCGGTGGTGACGGTGTTCCCGGTGGCGCCGAACTGCAGGGTGCCTGATACGAGATAGGTCCCGCCGGTCAGCGTTTGGGTCGTGCTGGAGTAGTTTTCGAACGAGTTGGCCGGACCAGTGATCTCCATTTCGTCGCCGGAACTGACGTTCAGAGTTCCCTCGTTGTTGAATTCTTTGCTGGAGGGATCGATGATCAGCGCGATGCTCTGATTGGCCTCCACGGTGCCGGTGTTGACGAAGCCCATGTTGCCGTTACCGATGTTGCCGGAGCCCTCGATCGTGTTGGCGCTGGTGAGCACATCGGTGGCGGCGGCGCCGGTGATGAGGTTGCCCGCCAGATTCGCCATGACGATCTTGCCCGTCCCGGACAACGTCACCGCCGACCCGGCGATTTCCAGCGTGCCCACCGTGTTTTGGTTATCGGCCGTCGATCCCAGGTTGATGGTGCCGATGTTGCTCGACGTTCCCGCCTTGGTGAGCTCCAGGGAAGCGCCGGTTTCCCCGCCTCCGGTCCCGACATTGATTGTGCTCGAATTGGTCAGCGTGCCCACGCTCAGCAAGTCGTTCGTGCTGGCTCCATTGCCGATGTCGAGCACCGCCCCGGTGCTGTTGGTGAAGCTCCCGCTCACCGTGATCGTGTTGGTGCCACCCTGAGCGCCGGTGGTGATCGAGCCGGAATTGGATACGTTGCCCGTTATGGCCAGCGTGGTGGTGGTTCCGGTGTCCAGGGAAAGATTGAGCTGCCCGCCGCTGGAGACTGTGAACGTGCCGGTCGGCGTTACCGAAGTGGTTTGACCATTCTGCAGGTCGAGGACTCCTGCCACGGTCGAGAGCTTCGATAGGCCGCTCGCCGATCCGGCGGTGAAATTTCCTTCCAGGTTGATGCTCGATCCAGCCACGATGTCGGTGATACCGTTCGGCTGGCCGGTGAGCTTCAATGAGGCGCCGGGGTCAATCACAATCGCGCCCGAATTGCTTAAAGTCGCGACGCTGACCACGTCCGTGGAACTCTGAATGTCGAGCGATGCGCCGGCGTTGTTGGTGAACGCTCCGCTTACGCTCACCGTATTGGTGCCGCCTGAGAATCCGGTTGTAAAGTCTCCGGAATTAGTGACGTTGCCAGTGACCGAAAGAGTGGTGGTAGAGGCGATCGGATCGGAGAGATTCACCTGTCCGCCGCTGCTGATGGTCAGAGTGCCGCCGCCGGGGGTGACCGCGTTGGTCTGCCCGTTGTTCAGGTCCAAGGTGCCTTCCACGCTGCCCAACTGCGCCAGGCCATTGGCACTTCCGGCTTTAAGGCTTCCATCAATCGTCAAGATGGAGCCCTGAGGTATGTCCGTGATGCCGTTGGGCTGATTGGTAAGATTCAGCGTATCGCCCGTGCCGATGCTCACACTCCCGGAGTTGGTGAGGCTGCCGACGCTGACCGTGTCATTGGAACCCTCCAGATACAGATCGGCGCCGGCGTTATTCGTGAAAGCGCCGCTGACCGTGATCGTGTTGGTGCCGCCCGAGAACCCGGTGGTCACCTCGCCGGAATTGTTCACTCCTCCGGTTATGGAGAGAGTTGTGGTGGAGGCTGCGGGATCGGACAGGTTCACGGAGGCGCCGCTGTTGATGGTCAGCGTGCCGCCGCTCGGCGTTACGGCGTTCGTCTGGCCGTTATTCAGGTTCAGCGTGCCCGCGACAGTGGTCAACTGAGCCAGCCCGTTCGCCGTTCCTGCCTTCAGGCTTCCGTCAATGGTAAAGGTCGATCCTTGCACGATATCCGTGATCCCGCTCGATTGGCTGATGAGATTGACGGTATCGCCGCTGCCGATATCCACCGTGCCGGAGTTGCTGAGGCTGGCGACGTTGACCGTGTCATCCGACCCTTCAAGGTCCAGGGTGGCGCCAGCATTGTTGGTAAAAGCGCCGCTGACGGTAATCGTGTTCGTACCCCCCGAGAAGCCGGTCGTCATCTGGCCGGAATTGCTGACGGCGCCAGTGATCGAAAGGGTGGTCGTGGAACTCGAGGGGTTTGAGAGGTTCAGAGACGCCCCGGAAGCGACGGTCAAGGTGCCGCTGCCAGGTGTCACGGCGTTCGTCTGGCTGTTGTTCAGGTTCAGGGTACCTTCAATGGAGCCCAGCTTCGCCAGTCCGTTGGCGCTTCCAGCTTTCAGGCTCCCGTCGATGGTCAACGTTGAGCCTTGCGGGACATCGGTGATTCCGTTGGCTTGATTTGTCAGATTCAACGTCGCGCCGGAACCAATTGTGACGGTGCCGGAATTGGTCAAGCTCGCCACGCTCATCACGTCGCCGGAGCTCTCAAGTTCCAAAGTGGCGCCGCTGCTGTTCGTGAAGGCGCCGGTCACGCTAACCGTGTTGTTGCCGCCGGAGAATCCGGTGGCGAACGTGCCCGAGTTGGTGACGGTACCGTTGAGATTCACCGTGCTCGCGTCATTGACGTTCAGGCTGCTGCCGCTCGCGATCGTGGTCGCACCGTTCACCGTCAGCGTGCTGGCGCCGCCGTTGCCGAGGTTAATCGTGCCCGAATCGGTGAGAGAAGTCGTGGTCAGGCTGATGCCGGAATCTTGGGTGAGCGTTGCTCCCGAGTCGATCGCCAACGTGTCGATGGACGAGGTGACGTCCTGCGTCACCGTGTAGCTGCTGGTCAGGGTCGGAAGGGTGACGTCGTAGACGTTCCCACCGCCATTATTCGGCGAGCCGCTCGGCGTCCAATCGGTCGCCGCGCTCCAGTTTCCGCCCGAGGCGTTGTTCCAACTCGAATTGATCGTCCCCGGAACCAGGTTTTCGCTCCCCGCATTGAGAACCCGAGAGCCATCGTTGGGTGTCCAGGGGCTGGCAAGTGCGCGACCCGATCGTTGCGACACCAGGGCTCCTGGCCAAGGAAACATGATCGGCACTGTTGCCACGACCCAGGCATTGTCCCATCGTCCCGGGTTGGTCCTCGCGCGCTTATCCGCCGCCAAGCCTTGAACAGCGCTGCTCACAAGCCATGCGATCAGAATTGCCGCCGTCCCGCTATGGATCGTTCTCTTCATCACTGCCTCCGTACTGCGTCGACCGAAATGATCCAATAAATAATGCGAATATATTATTCGCT
>JASHQD010000302.1 GCA_030037755.1 Terriglobia bacterium | reverse complement strand
GCAACGGGGGCGACGCGGTGTCGTAGTCCCAGAGGTCGTGATGGACCAGTTGGAATCCCCACGCCATCTCGCCGGTTTGCGAGTGCAAAGCTACGACGGAGTCCGCCCACTTGTCGTCGCCGGGCCGCATGCCGCCGTAATAATCGGGACTGGCGCTGCCGGTGGGCACAAAGACAAGGTGCCGCTCCGCATCGACGGCCATGATCGACCACGCATTGGCGGCGCCGGTTCGCCACGTGCCCTTGTCCGCGGCTGCGCTGTCGGGCGGGATCGGATCCCACTTCCAGCGCAGCGCGCCGGTGCGAGCGTCGAACGCACGCACCACGCCGCCGGGCATCTCGGCGCGGGCGTTATCGTCGATCGCGGAGCCGACCACCACCAGATCGTCGATCACGGCCGGCGGCGAAGTCATGTGATACCAGCCGCCGACGTAGCGCGGCACGTCACGCAGGCTCAGCTGGCCTTCTTCGCCAAAGTCCCCGCAAGGCTTGCCGGTGGCGGAGTCGAGCGCGATCAGGCGAGCATCGAGCGTGGCCTCGAAAATCCGCCGGTGACAAGGCCTCCCTGCCGGTCGCTCAGGATCGAGCCACGTCGAGACGCCGCGATTGATCAGCCCGTCGCCGTATCCGCTGGTCAGGTCGACAAAGGGATCGTAGGCCCAGAGCTGCCTGCCAGTAGCAGGATCAAGCGCGATCACGCGATTGAATCCGGTGGTGATGTAGAGCGTGCCGTCGACCAGAATGGGTGTGCACTCGAACCCGCTGCGTCCAGCATCGCCGCCACCCTTGGAAATGTCGCCGGTGTGAAACGTCCACGCGACCTGGAGCTGGCTCACGTTCTCGCGATTGATTTCCTTGAGCGGCGAGTAGCGCATGCCTCCGGGATCGTGCCCGTAGACCGGCCAGTCGTCGCCCGCCTCCGCGCCTGCCCGCGGTTTGGCGCTCGGGCGGCCGTGATCAAGGACCAGCAAAAGCACGCCCAGCGTCACGGGCAGCAGGATGGCGAGCCGGCGAAGACGTGTCATCGATAACTCCGCTCTTAATGAGATTACAGAATATTGCGACAACGGCTGCTGTAGCGGCGCTCTATTAGCGCCGGTTTTCCCAAAGAAAGTGCGCCCGAAAAGCCGGCGCTCATAGGGCGCCGCTACAGCAGCCGCCCTACGTCGACACTGCGCCAGTATAATGGATTGCGAGCTGCCGATGAATCTTGACAAGTACTCCCGCCAGACGCTTTTTGCGCCCGTCGGACCCGAAGGCCAGCGGAAGCTGCGCCAGTCAAGCGCGGTTATTATCGGCTGCGGCGCGCTCGGCTCCGCAAGCGCGAATGCGCTCGTGAGGGCAGGAATCGGACGGCTGCGTGTGATCGACCGCGATTACGTGGAAGAGAGCAATCTGCAGCGCCAATTGCTGTTCGACGAATCGGACGCGGCACAGAATCTGCCCAAGGCGGCAGCGGCCGAACGCCACCTCCGTCGGCTGAATTCGGATGTCGAGGTCGAAGGCGTGGTAGCGGATGTCGATGCCGGCTCGATCGAGGCGCAAGTCCGTGAATTCAACCTGATTCTCGACGGCACGGACAACTTCGAGACGCGCTATCTTGTGAACGACGCCGCCATCAAGCTCGGCATCCCGTGGATTTACGGCGCCGCGGTGGGCAGCTACGGCGCCTCGCTAACGGTGATTCCGGGCCGGACGCCGTGTCTCGCCTGCGTTTTCCCGAATTCGCCGCAAGGTCTGCAGGAAACCTGCGACACCGTGGGTGTGATCTCGCCGGCGGTGGCATGGGCCACTGCGGTGCAGGTTGCGGAGTCACTCAAAATTCTCACGGGTCGTCTTGCCGACCTTCACGGCAAGCTCTTGGCCTATGACATCTGGACCAATTCATTTCGCGAACTCACTCCGGCGATCGATCCGGAATGTCGCGTCTGCCAGAAGCATCAATTTGAGTATCTCGCCGGCGGGAAGCTCTCGCGCTCAACCGTGCTCTGCGGACGCGATTCGGTCCAGATCCGGCAGCCGGAGGATCGAGCGCTCGATCTCACGGCCTTGCGTGCGCGCCTGGAGCCGTTTGGATCCGTGCGGATGAACGATTATCTGCTACGCTGCCAGCTTGCGCCTTACGAGATCACGATATTCGCCGACGGGCGTGCGATCGTCAAAGGGACCGGCGATGCTGCGGTGGCGCGGAGGATCTACGCGCAGTACATCGGCTCGTGAAGTTCGAGCCTGGGGTAGGGTCCCCGTCTGACTAGGGAGCCCTCAGCCGTCAGCCGTCAGCTATCAACCATCAGAAGCTGAAGGCTGAAAGCTGATGCCGGCTGACGGCAGCGGGCGATCCGCCACTTCACAAGCTACGCGCCCTTGGCAATCGGCGCATCCACCAGGTTGCCCCACTCCGTCCAGCTTCCGTCATAGTTCCGGACGTTATCGAAGCCGAGCAGATACTTCAGGACGAACCAGGTGTGCGAGCTGCGCTCGCCGATCCGGCAATAGGCGATGGTGTCCTGGCCTGAATTCACGGAGCTGTAGAGCTGCGCCAGGTCGTCGTAGGACTTGAACGTTCCGTCCTCGTTGGCGGCCTTAGCCCACGGCACATTCAGGGCGCCGGGGATGTGGCCGCCGCGCTGCGCGGTTTCCGTCATGCCGGGCGGTGCGATGACCTTGCCCGTGAACTCGTCGACGGAGCGCACGTCCACCAGGTTCACATTCTTCCGTTCCAACCCCGTAAACACGTGATCGCGACGGGCACGCACCGAGGCGTCCGGGGCCTTGGCGGTGTAGTTTGCGCGCGCGAACTGGGGCACGTCGTTGGTCGTGGGACGGCCCTCCAGTTCCCATTTTTTGCGGCCGCCGTTCATCAGGCGCGCGTCATGATGGCCGTAATACTTGAGCTGCCATAGCGCGTACGCTGCGAACCAGTTGTTGTTGTCGCCGTAAAGCACCACGGTGGTGTCCGGCGATATTCCTGACTGACCGAGCAGCTCTTCTATCTGCTGCTTGCCCAGCAGATCGCGCCGGACGTTGTCCTGGAGCTGGGAGGTCCAGTTCCAGGCGATGGCGTTCTGGATGTGCCCCTTCTCGTAGGCCGTAGTGTCGACATCGACCTCCACCAGCCGCACGTTGGGGTCGCTGCCGTGCGCCGCTACCCAGTCGGTGCTGACCAAAACTTCCGGATGTTTGTACTCGCCCATTGATTTCTCCTTTTTGATCGGAATCCGCAGCCTTACTGGCGGGTGAAAGGGACTAACAGCAGCAACAATGCGCTGCCGGTGACGTGGTCCAAGGGGATGGACGCGCCGGATTGTCGGGCTTGATCATCGAACCCTTCATCTTTATTCCTATACCATGCGGGCCGCCCGAGCGGCAACCCCGGCGGCGAGGTGATATACTGCGGTGACGGCAGCGGGCACGGTTCAATTCTCCATCTCCGCTGCCGATCGCTTGCCGCTGTCTGAAGCCGGTCCTGGGCAATTCCTCATGAGCGCTTCCATTTCACTTCGATTTCTCGATGACCGATGGGATGAGTCGCTGGCCGCGACGCTGGACGAGCCGCAGCTCCTGCGGTATCGCTCGAACCTGCTCGGCTCCGATTTGAGGATCACCAACTTCGGCGGTGGCAACACCAGCGCCAAGATCACTGAGAGCGATCCGCTGGACGGTACCCCGCGCCAGGTGCTGTGGGTGAAGGGCAGCGGCGGCGATCTCGGCAGCATCAAGATTACCGGCTTTGCCACACTCTATCTCGAGAAGCTCCTTGCGCTCGCTTCGCGCTATCGCGGCGTGGAGCACGAAGACGAGATGGTCGGGATGTATCCGCTGTGCACCTTCGGGCCGAATCCGGTGGCGGCTTCGATCGATACGCCGCTGCACGCCTTTCTGCCCTTCGCGCACGTGGACCATCTTCATCCGGACTGGGGCATCGCCCTGGCGGCGGCGGCGAACGGTCGCGCCAGGATGGAAGAGTTCAACCGGAGATTCGGCCATCGGCTGGTCTGGCTGCCCTGGCAGCGACCCGGCTTCGAGCTGGCCATGATGCTCCAGGGCGCGGTCAAAGAGAATCCGGGGTGCGACGGCGTTGTGCTCGGCGGGCATGGGCTGTTCACGTGGGGAGAAACCTCGCGCCAGTGCTATTTGAACACGCTCGCGATCTTCGATCAGTTGGGACAATTCGTTCTCGATCACGTCGAACGGAGTCCGCTCTTCGGCGGCGAACGATACGCTACCCGTGAGGATGGCGCTGAACTCGCGCTCGAGCTGATGCCTTTCATCCGCGGGCGCGTCTCGGTGGGCGAGCGCCGGATCGCAACTTACAGCGCCGCGCCCGAGGTTCTGCGGTTCGTTAATTCCAATGATGCCGCGCCGCTCGCGCACCTCGGCACCAGTTGCCCCGATCACTTCATCCGCACCAAGATTCGTCCGCTCCTTGTCGATTGGAATCCGCAGTCGCATGATTTGGCCGGTCTGCGCAGCCGGATCGACGAAGCGCTCGAGACCTATCGCGCGGAATACGGGCGTTACTACCAGTCGTTCGCGCAGCCCGATTCTCCGGCCATGCGCGATCCTAATCCCACCGTGGTCCTGATGCCGGGCGTGGGAATGTTCAGCTTCGGCAAGAGCAAAACGGAGTCGCGGATCACGGGCGAGTTCTACATCAACGCGATTCATGTGATGGAGGGCGCCACCGCATTAGGCGATGGCGTGTCGGCCGCCGCGGCTGAGGATTTGCCGCAGGCGGGCGCCGCCGCGCCGGCCTCGGCGTTCCATGTCCATTCAAATTACGTCGCCCTGCCGGAATCGGAAGCGTTCCGCATCGAGTACTGGAAACTTGAAGAAGCGAAGATCCGCAGGCGGCCGCCCGAGAAGGAATTCAGCCGGCGGATCGTGATGGTGGTCGGCGGCGCGAGCGGCATCGGACGCGAGGCAGCGCTGCTAGCGGCGCTGCGCGGCGCTCACGTGGTGGTCGCTGACCGCAATCTCGCGGACGCCGATAAAGTCGCGGCCGAAGCGCAGGCCATCGCAGGCCCCGAAGCCGCCGCCTCGGTCGGAATCGACATTCGGCTACGAGAATCGATCCGGCAAGCTTTGAATGGCGTAGTCGCGCGATACGGCGGGTTTGACGTGTTGGTGAATACCGCTGCGTTGTTTCCTACTCCGCTCGAGGGCCGCGTCACAGACGCACAGTGGGGGCTGACACTGGAATTGAACATCACCAGCAATTACCTGTTGGTGGATGAGGCGCGCCGCATCTTCGAAGCACAGGACCTCGATGCATCCGTGGTGCTCACCAGTTCCGCCAACGCCGTGGTGCCGAAGCGCGGCAGCGAGGCCTACGATGTAAGCAAGGCGGCGCTCAGTCACCTGGTGCGCGAAATGGCTGTCCAGCTCGCGCCGCGCGTGAGGGTGAACGGCATCAGCCCTGCTACGGTCATCAAAGGCTCCACGATGTTTCCGCGCGAGCGCGTGATCGCATCACTTGAAAAGTACGGCATCACTTTCAATCGGGCGGCCGGCGAGGATGAACTGCGCGTGCGCCTGGCTGAGTTCTACGCCCAGCGCACGCTGACCCGGCAGCCCATCGATCCCAGCGACTGCGCGCAAGCCATCCTCTTTCTGGCCGGCGAGCAGGCGCGCCGCACAACGGGACATCTGATTCCAATCGATGGCGGCCTGACCGAGGCGTTTCTCCGATGAGAATCAAAACGGAAGCGCCCGAGTCCCTGACTGAGGCCGCGGACCGCTTGCGCGAGCTGACGGAAGAACTCGAAACGGAGCTGAGGACCAAGACGCAGCCCCGGAAGATCGATGCGACCGAGGATTCCCGCCCGGCGCTGGTTGCCATCGATCTCGGCGCGGAAAGTTGCCGCGTCTCGCTCCTGCGCTGGGTCGGCGATCAAGCTTCGATCGAGCTGGTGCATCGGTTTCCGAACGGTCCACTCGAGCTTGGCGGATGCCTGCGCTGGGACCTGGAGGGCATCGTCCAGGGAATTGAAGAGGGACTGCGCGCCTGCGCGGTGAAGCTCGAGGAAGGGCGGGCCGGGCAGCGGCGGCCGGCAATCGCCGGCGTCGGAGTCGACGGATGGGCGGTGGACTACGTCCGTCTCGGTCCCGAGGGCAAGCCGCTCGGCGATCCTTACTGTTATCGCGACGAGCGTACCGTCAAGGCGGAACGCGAGGTACTCTCGCGGATCCCGGCTGGCCGTCTTTACGCCTTGACTGGCATTCAGCAGCTGCGGATCAATACCCTGCACCAGCTTTACGCGGACATTACCGACGGCATTCCGGTCGGTACGCCCTGGGTGAATCTGCCCGAGTACGTCTTGCACGCGCTGGGCGGGCGCTGCGCATCGGAGTACACGAACGCGACGCATACCCAGCTTGTCGATCTGAGACGGCGTGACTGGTGTGAGGAGATTTTCGCCGCGGCCGGGCTTGAGATAGCGGCAGCGCCCAAGATCATTCCCTGTGGTACGCGACTCGGCCGGATCGGTGGTTCGTTGGGGAGGCTCCCGGCCTTTCGCAGCACTCAACTGATTGCGCCCGCCTGCCACGACACGGCCTCGGCCATCGCTGGGATTCCCGCCGAAGGCGACGACTGGGCCTACATCAGCTCCGGGACGTGGTCGCTCGTCGGGACGGTCCTCGATCAGGCTTGCACTACCGGCGACGCCGAGCGTCTGAACTTCACCAACGAGGGCGGCGCCGGCGGAAAGATCTGCTTCCTGAAAAACGTCAACGGCATGTGGCTGCTGCGCCAGTGCCTGGATTCCTGGCAGCAGGCGGGCGGCGCCTGGATCACCACAGAGCTGATTGAGGCTGCGGAGCAGCAGCCCGCGCCCGAGGTGCTCCTGGACGTGGACGCGCCCGACTTGCTCCTGCCCGGCAACATGCCGCAGCGGATCAACGCGCAACGCAGGCAGGCAGGTCTCGCGCCGCTTGACGAATCGCCGGGCGCGGCGCCGGTTATGGCGAATCTAATCTTTCACAGCCTGGCCGCCCGCTACGCCGAGGTCCTGACGAGCGTGGCTCGCATTACCGGGAAAAAGCTCAGGAGGCTCTATGTAGCGGGCGGTGGCGCGCGGAACGTGTACCTGAATAAGCTGACCGCTCAAAAGACGGGACTCGACGTGAGTTGTGCCGCCGTCGAGAGCTCAACGGTGGGTAACTTCGCCATCCAGCTTGCCACGCTCGAAGACGCCTACGATCCTGAGATTGGCGTGAAGGCGGACGCGGTCGCGCGCTGGGCGGGAGTATTGGCTGGGGCCGAGATCACCAGCCCGTAGTCTCCGTTCCGGATGATAGACTACTTGGTATGCGCAAAACGGCGAGAAGCAAGCGCGTGAGATCGCCAAAACGCCCGAGAAAAGCGAAGGGGCGAGGCAAGCTCCTCGAGTTCGCTGGCCAATTCAGCGGGCCCGCGGATTTGTCTTCGCGTAGAGGCTTCTCGCGCCCCTGATCTGTCACGTTCTTAAGTATCCGAATGCCTACGCGTTCACTAAAACTGCTCGTGCTACTTCTGATACTCGTCGGCCCCTTGCTCATTTGGGACACGCAACACGTGGCCCAGGAGTCCGCCGTGCCATATGACCTGCTGATCACTCACGCGCACATCCTCGACGGAACCGGCAGTCCCTGGTCCGAAGGGTCGGTGGCCGTCAAGGACGGCAAGATCGCCGACGTCGGACGCCTCACGGGCGCGAAAGCGAAACGCGTGATCGACGCGGACGGACTCGTGGTAGCGCCGGGTTTCATCGATCTGCACAGCCATTCCGACTACACGCTGCTGGTCGATGGTACGGCGGAGAGCAAGATTCGCCAGGGCGTGACCACGGAAATCATCGGTGAGGCTGCCTCGGCAGGCCCAATTCTTGGCCCCGCCATTCCGGACTTCGACAACGGCACCGCGCCGCTCACCCAGAAGGACGGAATCGAGCGCGATTGGACGACGCTTGCGGAATATTCAGCGCGGCTCGAGCGCCAGGGCATTTCGGTGAACATCGCGTCTTATGTGGGCAGCGGACAGGTGCGGCTCGACGTGATGGGAAACGTCAATCGCGCGCCCACTGCGGACGAGTTGCGGCAGATGGAGGATCTGGTTGACCAGTCGATGCGCGGCGGCGCTATCGGCGTCGCGTCGGGACTCATCTACGCGCCTAACATGTTCGCCAAAACCGACGAATTGACTGCGCTATCGCGTGTCGCGTCGCGCTACGGCGGGATCTACACGACGCATATCCGCGGCGAGGGCTCGAACAGCGTGCCCGCTATCCAGGAAGCGATCTCGATCGGCGAGCATGCCGGCGTGCCGGTCCATATTCTGCATTTCAAGAGCAACGGCGAGGACAACTGGGGACGCATGCCGCAACTGGTCGCCCTGATCCAGGCGGCGCGCGATCGCGGCCTCGACGTGACCGCCGACCAGTATCCCTATCTCGCCGGGATGACCAGCCTCGAGCAGTGTCTGCCGCCAAAGTTCCTCGAAGGCACGGCGGATGACGTCGTCGCCCGCCTGCGCGATCCCAAATCTCGCGCCGAGATTCGCGACGACATCGCGCACGGTCTGCCCGGTTGGGATAACAATGAGGTCCACGACTGCGGCGGCTGGCGCGGCGTGATGGTCGCGTCGTGCAAGCTGCCGGAGAACAAGAAGTACGAAGGCCAGCGCATGGACGACGTGGCGCGCATGATGGGCAAAGACCCCGTGGACGCATTCTGCGACCTGCTCATCGCCGAGCACGCCACGCCCATGGCCATCTACTTCAGCATGAGCGAGGCGGACGTGGAACTGGCCATGAAGCAGCCCTGGGTGGGCATCGGATCTGACGGCGCGGCTGTGAATCCGCAGATGGAGTTCATGGGGCGCCCGCATCCGCGCTTCTACGGGACCTTCCCGCGCGTCCTCGGCGTCTACGTGCGCGAGAAGCACGTGCTCACGCTTCCCGACGCTGTCCGCAAGATGACCTCGCTCGCGGCGTCGATCACCGGCCTTACCGATCGCGGCGTGCTGCGCCCCGGCATGGCGGCCGACATCGTGATCTTCGATCCCGCCACGGTGAAGGATCGCGCCACGTTCGAAGATCCGGCCGAATATCCCGCTGGGATTCCGTATGTGATCGTGAACGGTACGGTCGTGATCGATAAAGGCGAGCACACCGGCGCGAAACCGGGGAGAGTTCTGTACGGACGCGGACGAGATCGCCTGAACTAGGCGATGACTCTATTGGGCCGGGGTGAAGACGTAGGCCGCGCCTGACGCTTCGTTGCAAATGTTCGGGGCCCCGACCACCGCGGTGCCGCCGTTGATCGAGCTAAAGGCACCAAACGAGGAGCATGTAAACCCGTCAGAAGGCTGCAGTTCCACGGTCTCGGCCATATTCTTCCACCCGGTCGCCGGTTTGTGGAACAGATAGGCCTTCCCGGCACCCCTGGCGAAAGACTGGTCCTGGGGCGCGCCACCCACAATCCAGTCGCCACTGATGGCCGCT
Source organism: Terriglobia bacterium (assembly GCA_030037755.1). Lineage (GTDB taxonomy): Bacteria > Acidobacteriota > Terriglobia > UBA7540 > UBA7540 > Gp13-AA77. Next base: position 5,581 of record JASHQD010000302.1, on the reverse strand, counting down.
GAGGCACCGAGTTGGTCGCCGCGCCCACCGTCCGAGGCCAGCAGCTTGGCGGTTTGTGTCATGCTGGTCCAACCGCTCTCCGGTTCGACGAAAACGTAGAGCGCGCCCTGCCAATAGTTCCGATTGAACTCATCGTTGGGCGCACCCACGATCACTGTGTTGCCGCTGATTCCCACAGCGTTTCCAAAGGCCTCGTCGGGGATGCCGTCCGAGGGAGTCAACTCCGCAGTCTGGGTCATGTCGGCCCAGCCGCCCGGCGGCTCGACGAAGATATAAGCTGCGCCGGAGCTGGACTCCGAGCCCACGGCTCCGGCTACCACGGTGTTGCCGGAAATTGCAACCGAGGAGCCGAAACCCGGATTCGTAGCCCCATCTGTGGAGGTCAGTATGGCGGTCTCGGTCATGTTGGCCCACCCTGTTGCCGGCTCGACGAAAACATAAGCCGCGCCCGCGCCATTCTGGGCGTAGGGCGCGCCTGCTACGACCATCCTGCCGCTGATGGCGGCGGAGCACAATTTTTCGCCATCCGACGCGGTCAGCTCGGCAGCCTGGTAAATGCTGGCCCATCCGGTCGGCGGCTCGGGAAAAACGTAGGCGGTCCCAGCGCACTCCCACCCCGTAACGACCGCGTCGTCGTCGCTGAGATCTACACCTGTGATCACATCGCCCGTGGGGGGTTTCAAAAACCCGGTCTCTGTCATGTTGACCCATCCCGTTTCAGGCCTGACGAACAAGTAGGCTCCGTACCAATTCAACGCCCCGGCCAGCACTGTGTTGCCCCAAACTGACACGCCGTAGCCAAATTCGAAACCAGGTCCCCCGTCGTTCGAAGTCAGCTCGGCAGTTTGGTATATCACCGGAGGCTGCGTCTCGCCGCCGCGGCTCTGGGCAACCGGGGCACCTGATGATTCATGAGTTGCAGGACTCTGCGCGTAGCCGACCATCGCCACCAGCAGGGCGAGAAGTGTCGCCAAAGCTATAGGAGTTTTTCTCATCTTCGTTCTCCTTCCTTGTGCTGCTATCCGCGCCCTCCGCCATTGCAGCCGCTTTCCCGGCTGTTACTCGCCGGCGGCACCGCCACGACGCCAAAGTTGTGGCCTGGCGCCGCCCGCTGCCGGTTGCGCTCGTCGAAAACTGCTTCTGCTGTTTTCAGCTGGGAGCTTTGCCGTATTCTGCCGGAAGCCATTGCCTGCTCCCCTCTTCACTGGGGAAAAACGTCCAGACTATCTATCGCCGAATTTGGGATACGTATTCTGTGATAGGGCTCACGGTTGACAGTGACCGCGCCGTCGGGGAAAGTGCTGTACGGACGCGGTCGGATGATCGCAATCCAGGCGCAGCGCGGCTCCCAACCGTAGCCCCTTGGCGCGGTTTCCTCATCTACAATGTAGATCGCTCAAATCCTGGAATCGTCGGGTTGTGCGGTTTGGTTTTGTTCAAGGAGGCTGAATGGCCAGTAACGCTCGCATGTCCAGCGCAGGGAGTACGCACCGGGTCCCGACCGCGAGATCTCGTATTCGTTCGTTCTTTTCGCCGATTTGCGCGGTTGCGCTTCTCATGTCAATCGGAGCGCGCTGCGCCCGCGCGGCGAATCCGCAGGACTCTGACGCCAACGTGCTGCGCTCGACGCTTCCCAACGGCTTGCGCGTGGTAATTGTGCCGAACCGGCTGGCGCCGGTGGTGACGACGATCGTCAACTACCTCGCCGGGTCAAACGAGTCGCCCGACGGATTCCCCGGCACGGCGCACGCGCAGGAGCACATGATGTTTCGCGGCAGCCCGGGTCTTGACGCGGATCAATTGGCCGAAATCGCCGCCGCCATGGGCGGATCGTTCAACGCTGACACCACGCAGACGGTGACGCAGTACTTCTACACCATTCCGTCCGAAGATCTGGACGTGGCGCTGCGCATCGAAGCCACCCGCATGCGCGGCGTGGACGACAGCGACCAGCAGTGGGACAAGGAACGCGGCGCGATCGAGCAGGAAGTGGCGCGCGACTACTCGAATCCGGTGTACGTCTTCTACCTCAAGCTGCTCGCCGCCATGTACAAAGGGACGCCGCTCGCCGATCCGGGGCTGGGCACGCGGCCCACGTTCGACAAAACCACCGGCGCCATGCTCAAGAAGTTCTACGACGCGTGGTACGCTCCCAACAACGCCATCCTGATCATCGTGGGCGACGTCGATCCGCAGGCCACGCTCTCCGAGGTCAAGAGTTTCTTCGGCGATATCCCGTCCAAAACGCTGCCAGCGCGCCCGAAGATTCAACTGGGCCCGGTGGAATCGCAGACGATGAATCTGGACACGGACCTGCCTTACGGCCTGGCGTTGATCTCGTTTCGCATGCCGGGAACTTCGAGCGCCGATTACGCCGCGGCTCAGGTCATGGCCGACGTGCTCAGCAGCCAGCGCGGCACGCTCTACGATCTGGTTCCACAAGGCAAGGCGCTGGCTGCCGGATTTCAGGCCTTGTCGCTGCCGGAGGCGGGAATCGGATTCGCCCTGGCAGCCTACCCCAAGGGAGCGGACGCCAACGCGCTTGCGGGCGATATGCGGCAGATTCTGGAGGCCGATCTCAAGAACGGATTTCCTCCGGAGCTCGTCGAGGCGTCCAAGCTGCACGAACTCACCGGCGTCGAGTTGCAGAAGAATTCCGTTGAGGGCCTGGCGAGCGCCTGGTCTGATGCGGTGGCCGTGGAAGGCAAGCAATCTCCTGAAGATGACGTCAAAGCGATGCAGCAGGTCACAGTGGACGACGTGAACCGCGTGGCGCGCAAGTACCTCTCGTTCCCGGAATCCATCACGGCCATCCTGACGCCGCAGCCCTCGGGCAAGCCCACCTCGCACAGCACGTTCGGCGGGCAGGAGTCGTTCACGCCGAAAGAAGCCAAGACGGTCGCGCTTCCTGACTGGGCCGAGCAGGCGCTGCACCGATTAGCCGTTCCGAAGGCCACCACCCATCCCACCGAGATGACCCTCGCCAACGGAATCAAGCTGATCGTGCAGCCCGAGGATGTCAGCGACACGATCGGCGTTTACGGGCAGATCAAGAGCCAGTCGGATCTGGAAACGCCGAAGGGGCAAGACGGCGTGGACGACGTCCTCAGCCAGCTTTTCCCTTACGGCACCACCACGCTCGACCGCATCGCGTTCCAGAAGGCTCTGGACGACATCGGCGCCAATGAGAACGCCGGGACTGGCTTTTCGGTGGAGTCGCTCGCCAGCCACTTCGATCGCGCGGTCCAGTTGCTCGCCGACAACGAGTTGCATCCGGCCCTGCCTCAGCAGGCCTTTGAAGTCACTAAGCCGCAGATGGCGCAGTACGCCGCAGGGGAGCTGCAGAGCCCCGATCACCTGGCGTCGCAGGCGCTGCATGTGAACCTGTTTCCGAAGGACGATCCCACGCTGCGGGAAGCGACGCCCGAGACGATCTCCTCGCTCACCCTCGACGATGTGAAGAACTTCTTCGCCAGCGTTTATCGTCCCGATTTGGCCACGATCGTAGTGATGGGCAAAGTCACGCCGGAGCAGGCGAAGGCGACGGTCGAGAAGTACTTCGGAGCCTGGCAGGCGACGGGCCCCAAGCCGCCCACCGATCTTCCGGCCGTGCCCGAGAATAAACCGCTCCAGACCGAAGTGCCGGACTCGAGCCGGGTCCAGGACAGCGTGACGCTTGCCGAAACACTCGGCATCACGCGGTTCAGTCCCGATTACTACGCGCTCGATCTCGGCAACGAGATCCTTGGCGGCGCGTTCTACGCCAGCCGATTCTCAAAGGACTTGCGTGAAAGCGCGGGACTGGTTTACACGGTGGGATCGTCACTGCAGGCCGGCAAAACGCGCTCCGTATATTCCGTGAGTTATGGATGCGATCCGCCCAATGTTTCCAAGGCGCGCGCGCTCGTCGTACGCGATCTGAAAGCGCTGCAAACCTCGGCGCCCGATGCGGGCGAACTCGCGAGCGCCAAGGCCTTGGTCCTGCGGCGGATTCCGCTCGGCGAATCGAGCTTCGGCAGCATCGCCGGAGGATGGCTGGGACGCGCGGCCATCGGCCTGCCGCTCGACGAGCCATTCATCGCCGCGCAGCACTACCTCGACATGACTGGCGCCCAAATCCAGGCTGCCTTCGCGCACTGGGTACGTCCGGACGATCTGGTCCAGGTGACGCAAGGGCCGGCGCCGCAGTAGCGGTCATAATCGAATCGCCGTGGTCGCCGCTCTTCTTGAAATTTCGTGCAATGACGAGCCGGCGTGACTTTACCCGCCCGGCGGTTCTGATACAATTTCAGCCGCCGGGGAGTTGCGGCGCTGGCGAAACTCATTCGGGAGGATAGGTGAATGCCTAAATACGTGATCGAGCGTGAGATTCCGAACGCCGGTAAGCTCTCTCCGGAAGAGCTGCGCAACATTTCCCAAAAGTCGTGCAGCGTATTGCGCGGACTGGGTCCGCAGATCCAATGGGTGGAAAGCTTCGTCACGGACGACAAGGTCTACTGCGTTTACATCGCACCCAGCGCCGATCAGATACGCGAGCACGCCAGCCAGGGTGGATTTCCCGCAAACCGGATATCCGAGGTCAGGACGATCATTGACCCTACCACCGCTGAAGCCTGAGGAATCCGTGGATCAAGTGAGGCGAGCGGAGCGGCCGGCTCAGAGGGCGCCCGTTGGATTCAGATCGATTTCCATGAACAGCGCTCCTTCTATCGGATTGGGCCGGTAAGGACCGATCTCACGAAAGCCCAGCGCCCGGTACATGGCGATCGCTTCTTTCATCGTGGGGAGGGTGTCCAGCCGCATCTGTCGATACCCGATCTGGCGAGCTTGATCGATGATCTCGTCGGCCAGCCGGCGGCCGAGGCCTGTCCCGCGGAATTGCGGGCGAACATAGAGCCGCTTCATTTCGCAAATCCCCTCAGAGATCGGGCGCAGCGCCACACATCCGGCGAGACTATCTCCGTCGAATGCGAGGAGAAGGCGGCCTGCCGGAGGAACGTAATCGCCGGGAAGCGCTGCGAGTTCAGCCTCGAAGTTCTGGAAGCAGAGGTCAACGCCCAGTCCCGACCCGTATTCTTGAAAGAGGCCCTTTGCCTCGCCCACCTCGGCCGGCGTTTGCGCCGCCCTGATGATGAAACGCCCCGCTGACGTCGCCCGGCCGCCAGTCGCACTCATGTCCCTATTGTCCTTCTCATTCGAACTGCTTGCGAAAGTCCGCAAGTTGACGCTTCAGTTCCGCAACTTCGGCCTGCAGGTTCGCGACTTCGCCTTCGAGACGCGCGATTCGTTCCGCGTCGGCAGATTGATCGGACGCTGCCGGCAAGTCGGACGGCGGCTGCCAGAACTCGACGTCGCCGGAGAGCAAATGCGCGTAGCGCACCTCTTTCGTGCCCGGCTGGCGCGGCAGCGCTTTCACCAGCGGCGGCTGGCGCTCCATCAGCCGACGCAGCGCCGTCTGTACTTCGTCAAGCTCAAGAAAGCGATGCATCCTCTCGGTTCGGCCGCGCAATTCGCCGGGCGTCTGCGGCCCGCGCAGTAAGAGCACGCAAATGATCGCCGTTTCGCGGCGCTCGAAGTTGAA
>JASHQD010000020.1 GCA_030037755.1 Terriglobia bacterium | reverse complement strand
AGGCGGCCGGCTGAACGAAAAATATCCGTCCGGCGTGGTGGCGCAGGCCAGGCAACTGAAGGCCGAGGGTCATCAAGTGAAATGGCTGGGCAAGGGCTGCGGCGTGATCGACTTTGAGCAGGGACTGGTAAGCTGGGGAAGATAAACGACGAGTGATGAACGACGGCACTCTTAGCAGGTCGTTGAAGAACCGCATCCATGTCATTCCGAGCCAGTGAGGAATCTCGTATGTCTTGTATTTCCAAAGCGAGATTCCTCGCTGCGCTCGGAATGACATGGTCCGAAAACAGTTTTTCAACAAACTCTTAGAGTTGTTCCTCATTTTGTGCGGAGGTTTTCTGATGGCAGACGGCGCGGCGGTACAGCAAGAGCGGCTTGATGCACTTCTTGACGAGCGGCGTACGTTCCCGCCTTCTGAGGAGTTCCGGCGGCAGGCAAACGCCGCCGATCACGCCATCTACCAGCGCGCCGCTGCCGATCCCGAAGCGTTTTGGGCCGATGAAGCCGCGCGCATCGATTGGTTCAAACCGTGGGATAAGGTCTTGGAGTGGAATTTCCCGTGGGCGAAGTGGTTTGTCGGCGGCAAGCTCAACGTCACCTATAACTGTGTCGATCGCCACGCCGCCGGTCCGCGCCGAAACAAGGCAGCGATCATCTGGGAAGGCGAGCCGGGTGACTCGCGCGTGCTCACCTTCGGCATGCTGCAGCGCGAAGTGAATCGATTTGCCAACGCGCTGAAGTCGCTGGGCGTGCGCAAAGGCGACCGCGTGGCGGTTTACATGGGCATGGTGCCGGAGCTGCCCATCGCTCTGCTGGCCTGCGCCAAGATCGGCGCGCCGCACAGCGTGGTGTTTGGCGGATTCTCGGCGGAGTCGCTTCGCGAGCGCATCAACGATGCCCAGGCGAAGGTCCTGATCACCTGCGACGGGGCCTGGCGGCGCGGCCACGTCGTCCATCTGAAGCACAATGCCGACGAGGCCCTGCACGGCACGCCGTCCATCGAGAAAGTGATCGTGGTGCATCGCGTGGGCGAGCGCGCCGAAGCCGCCATGCACGAAGGGCGCGATCTATGGTGGCATCATCTCGTCGAGCACGCATCCGACAAGTGCGAAGCCGAGCCGATGGATGCCGAGGACATTCTCTACCTGCTCTACACCAGCGGCACCACCGGCAAGCCCAAGGGGATTGTGCATACGACTGGCGGGTATCTCGTCGGTACGGCGGCAACGCACCGCTACATCTTCGATGTGAAAGAAAACGACGTTTACTGGTGTACGGCCGATATCGGCTGGGTCACGGGCCACTCCTATATCGTCTATGGTCCGCTCGCGAATGGCACCACCAGCTTGATGTACGAAGGCTCGCCCGATTATCCCGACCGCGGGCGATTCTGGCAGATCGCGCACAAGTACGGCGTCAATATCCTCTACACCGCGCCCACGGCCATCCGCACGTTTATGCGCTGGGGCACGGAATGGCCGGCGAAGTACGATCTCTCGTCGCTGCGGTTGCTCGGCACGGTGGGCGAGCCCATCAATCCCGAGGCTTGGATCTGGTACAACCAGCACATTGGCCGTGAACGCTGCCCGATCGTCGACACCTGGTGGCAGACGGAGACCGGCATGTGCATGATCACGCCACTGCCGGGTCTTACTGCGACCAAGCCCGGCTCCGCCACGCGGCCATTCCCAGGCATCGATGCCGAAGTGCTCGACGAGAAGGGCGAGCGTGTCGGACCCGGCGCGGGCGGATACCTTGTGCTCAACAAGCCGTGGCCAGCGATGTTCCGCACCATCTATGGCGACCCCGAGCGTTACGTGCGGCAGTACTGGTCGCGCTATCCCGGACGATACTTCGCAGGCGACGGCGCCAAGGTGGACGACGACGGCTATTTCTGGCTGCTCGGCCGCGTCGACGATGTGATGAACGTCTCAGGCCACCGCATCTCGACGTACGAAGTGGAGAGCGCGCTCGTCGATCATCCTTCGGTTGCGGAAGCAGCCGTGATCGGCAAGACTCACGACGTGAAAGGCCAGGCAATCAGCGCCTTCGTCACGCTGAAAGAGGGCACGCCGGCGACGGATCACCTGAAGGAAGAGTTAAAACAGCACGTCGCGCATAAGATCGGAGCGTTGGCGCGGCCCGACGACATCTTCTTCAGCGCCGAACTGCCCAAAACGCGCAGCGCCAAAATCATGCGACGTCTGCTGCGCGACATCGCTGAAGGCCGGGTGCTCGGCGACACAACTACGCTCGCCGATCCCGCGGTCGTGGCCAGCCTGCGGCAGCAGTACGAGGCCAAGGAGTGAGATCGCCGCTGCGCGAGTCAATCACTCAAACCGCACATCATCGACTTGGAACGAAAACTTGCCCGGATCCGGGCCACCCGAGAAGAGCAGGCCTTCCAGATCGTGCCCATCCATACCCCGGAAGGAAGCCAGCGGGAAGCTATAGTGCTTCCACTCCGGACCCGCTACAAAGTCTTGCCACGCCGGAATCGATCCAAGGCTGGCGGCGAAGAGCATCACGCGATACGTTTTCCCGTCGCCTTTGGCCCAGAAGCTGATCGACTT
>JASHQD010000301.1 GCA_030037755.1 Terriglobia bacterium | reverse complement strand
GGAGCTATCAGGTGGAACCGATTTTTCGCTGGGATGGGGCAAAGGCGGCTTCGAATCTTCGAAAGCATGGCGTGAGTTTCCAGGAGGCGGCAACTGTTTTTCGAGACGATCTCTCCGTGACCATCCGCGACCCGCTCCATTCAACGGACGAGGACCGTTTTGTCATGATTGCTCACTCATATCGAAGCAGGCTCATCATCGTGGTACATTCGGATGACGGGGAGATGATTCGGGATCGGGCGCGAAAAAAGCACAGGCGCCCTGCACCTTGATAGGACAGGCCGCCTGAAAGGGCGGGCCTTCAGGCCCGCCGGTAGAGGGCAGCCAGTGAATTGGAGGCTTTAACCTCTGACATTCCCGGGGCGGCCCCAGCGGCTAAAGCCGCGTGCGCCAGCGCCTGTTTCGGCGCGGCTGAAGCCGCGCCCTTTCGCACCGCCCTTTCCCACCGCCCTTTCGCACCGCGACCCCGTTAAGGCGTCCCGAACTGGTTAGGCGGGGGCTTCAATTCGTATTCATGCGGCGGCTCCGCGCCTAGCAGGTAACGCACGAAATAATCCCATCTACGACGGATCATGTACGGCTCGTTCCCGAATCCGTGGCGCCGGTTGGGCAGTAGAAGCAGGTCGAAATCCTTGTTGGCTTTGATGAGTTCGTTCACCACCAGGAGCGTGTTGTAAGGCGGCACGTTGTCGTCAAGCGTGCCGTGCGCAAGCAACAGATGACCCTTCAGGTTTTTGGCGATGTTCTCATTCGCCTGATCGTCGTAATTCGTAGCCCCGTCTGCTTGCCGAGTCAGCAGACCCTGGTAGCGCTCGCCCCAGTCGTCCTCGTACTCGCGATTGTCATGATTGCCGGCCTCGGAGATCCCGACCTTGAAAAGATCGGGATAGCGGAACATGGCGTCGGCCGTTGCATATCCCCCGCCGGAGTGCCCGTAGATTCCCGCCCGATCGAGGTCGATGAAGGAGTATTGTTGGGCTAGTTGCTTCATCCCAGACACCTGATCGGGCAGCGTGTTGTCGCCCATGTTGCCGTAGTAAGTGTCGTGGAAGCTCTTGGACCGGTGCGGATTCCCCATGCCTTCGATCTCCACCACCACAAATCCGAGTTCGGCCAGCGCCTGCGCATCGCCGCGCGCGCTCGAGAACGACCAGTTGCCGACGCTGCCGCCCTGCGGTCCAGGATAGATGTGGTTCACGATCGGATACTTTGTCTGCGGGTCGAGATGGGTCGGCAGGTACATCAAGCCATAAAGATCGGTCGCGCCGTCACGCGCCTTGACCGTAATGATCTGCGGCGGCTTCCAGCCGGCGGCGAGCAGTCTCGAGATGTCCGCCTTCTCGATAGTCGCCAACAGCTTGCCGTCGGACTGGCGCAGGACGGTCACCGGTGGCGTATCCGGCGTCGAATAGGTGTCCACGAAGTAGCGGCCGGACAGCGACAACGTAACCTGATGATTCGCGTCCTCGGGAGTAAGCAGCGTCAGCCCGGTACCGTCAAGCTTGACACGATAGAAGTGAGTGAAATAAGGATTGCCGGGCTCCTTTCCGTCGGCGAGGAAGTAGACCATGCGCGCTTTCTCGTCCACTCGCAACATCTGCGTGACCACCCAGTTCCCGGAGGTAATCCTGTTCTTCAGCTTTCCGGTCGCGAGATCGTACAGGTACAGGTGACCCCAATTGTCGCGCTCCGAATACCAGATGAACTCGTTCGACTCGGGCAAGGTACGCCAATTGGCGGCGCCCTGGCCCGATTCGTACTGGGTGGCGACCCGCTCCTCGATCACGTCGCGAACCGCCCCGGTCGTGGCGTCGGCAACGCGCAGCGTCTCCTGCTTGTGGTCGCGCGAGGTGGAGACGAAGGCGAGTCGCGCCGAATCCGGACTCCACTCCACGTCGGTCCAGTCGCCCGATTCGGCGAATTGATTGGCGCGGCAGGCGACGTCGTCGCAGAGCGTGGACCGGTGCGGATCGGGAGGCATTTCGAGCCGGACCACCTTCGGCAGGTCGACGTCGATAATGACGCGCTGGATCGTCGCGATGTTGTCGTCGCCGGGCAGCGGATATTTCCAGGCCTGCAGTATGGGATGTCCAACCCGGGTATCGACAAGGTACATGTCGCCGACCTTGCGCTGATCCTGCTGGAACGTGGCGATCTTTTTCGAATCGGGAGACCAGAGCAGAATCGGCCGATCGCTCTTCTCCCATCCCGCGTTGTCCAGCGCATAGGAAAAGTCCTTGATGCCATCGGCTGTGAGTTGCGTCTCCTTGCCGGTCGCCACGTCGCGCGTCCACAGGTTGTAGTCGCGAATGAAGGCCACCTTCATCTTATCCGGAGATGGAATCTCATCGCGGACAGCGGCGCGCGGCCCGGGGACGGCGGGTGCTGCTTCCGTACCAGATACTGCCTCGCACTTCTCGCCCTGGCGATCGCAGGTGAAACGGCGCCGGCCGGCGTTGAAGGAAACGGATTTTCCGTCAGCCGACAGTTCGATCTCGCGGAACGGCAGGTTGTTGGCCTGGTACGTGTGTCCGGACACAGCGGAAAGTGCGGCAGCGAGCTTCGCGTGATCGAAGGCAGGGTCTTTGGCGAGCGTGCCGGGGTCGAAGATTACAAAGCGCGCGCCCGCTCCGTCCGTGTCGCGGTACCACAGACGCTCGTTGCCGGTCCACGCCGGACGTACCGCGTGATACATCAGCGTGTCGGTGTTGTACCCCATGAATTTCTCAGCGCGGGCATAGTCATCGGCGGTCAGCGCGCGGGGCGAACTTGAGTTTTGTGCATGAATGCTTGAGCTGATCGTCAGAGTCAGTGAGACCGCCAGCACGAGCCGAAGCTGGCCTGCTTTCGTCGAGTCGAAGCGCATAAAGCTCCTTGGTGTCGAACTCCATTTGTTCGGGCGCGCTGCCATGCGCCCATAACCCCGGGACAGCGTCCGGACGCTTGAACCCGGAACGCCGTAGCTCACCGATTCTGCGGGTGCGTTCACCGATTCTAACTGGTTTGCGCGGCGCGTGTCCTCTTAGGATCGGCATGACAGGAGGACTTATGAACCACGCGGTTGCGCAGAAGGCATACAGAGGCCGTGGAATGGAAGGCCTCACCGCGAAGTGGTATGCCTCACTCACCAGCAAGGCGATGGACGATTTTCGCGCGCTGGCACGTCGGGTGGGCCGCCAGTTACCCCCCGGCAGCCAGGTGCTCGAGGTCGCTCCAGGGCCAGGTTACTTTGCAATCGAGCTCGCGAAACTCGGCGACTTCCGGATCATCGGCCTCGACATCAGCCATACCTTCGTCGAGATTGCCCGCCGGAATGCCGCGCGGGCCGGAAGCGAGGTCGCGTCGCGGGTCGAATTCCGCCAGGGCAATGCCGCGGACATGCCGTTCAAGGATCAGTCGTTCGATTTTCTGCTGTGCCGCGCGGCGTTCAAGAACTTCAGCCAGCCTATTCGGGCCTTGCGGGAAATGTATCGAGTTCTCAAACCTGGCGGACGGGCCTTGATTATCGACCTGAGAAGGGACGCGTCCAGGAATTCGGTTCGGAGGGCCGTCGACAACATGCATCTCGGCGCCGTCAACTCTGCGATCACCAAGCTGACGTTCCGATTCATGCTGCTGAAGCGCGCGTACACCAAGGCTGAGTTTGAAGCCTTCGCCGCGCAGACGGCTTTCAGTTCGGCTGAAATCAAAGAGGACCTGACGGGCCTTGAGGTGCTGCTGACGCGGGAATCGATTTCATAGGCACGGCATATCCAGTAGACTGAGGGCTCGGGAACCTCGGGCCATATGAACGAAAATCAAACGCGACTCCAAAATCGTGTAATCGCAGCAGCGGAATCCGCGCTGATGGAGAAGGGTTATACAAGCCCCATCGACGTATTCCTGAGGATGGGACTGCTAGCCGCTGTGCACCTGGAGAATTGGCGTCGGGGCCGCGTTCCGTATCTCGAAGCCGTAATTCAAGGCAATTTAAGCAAGATTTCAGACACCATGCATTTCTTTCGCAAGTGGGCGCTCGACCGCAATCTCAAACCGAGCGAGACAGCCTACCTCGCGAGGACCTCCGGGCCCCGCCGGGACCTGCAATTCAGCAAGAGCGGCGACTCCGGCATCGAGCAGGCCTACCGTACACATTACGTTTCTCCCGAGCTTTCCGATAAGAAGCGGTCGAAGCTCCAGGAGAAGCTCAGCCAGGCGCCGGAGTTAGTGGTTTTCGACATTTATCGCGATTCAAAATGCTCCGAATGCGAAGCCGAGCTGCCCCAAGGGAGCTTCTTGTTCATGGAGGCGGGCCGGCCGCTCTGCCTGAAATGCGCCGATCTGGACCATCTGACTTACCTCGCGCGCGGCGACGCCACCCTGACGCGCCGGGCGCGCAAGAACAGCAAGTTGAGTGCGGTCGTGGTGAGCTTCAGCCGCGCCCGCGGGCGCTATGAGCGGCAAGGCGCCCTCCTGGAGGAGGAAGCGCTACAAAAAGCTGAGGCGGAGTGTCTTTCGGACGCGGAAGGGCGCGCCCGGGCGCGTGAGCGAGCGGCGCTCCGCCGCGTCGACGAGGACGAGAGTGTTACTTCTCAGCTGGCCGCGAGGATCCTCGAGCTTTTCCCGGGCTGTGCCCTTGAAGAAGTTCGAGCGATCGCCAAACATGCTGCGCAACGCGGCAGCGGCCGCATCGGCCGAACGGCAGCAGGACGTCAGTTGGACGAGGGCGCCGTCCGTTTGGCTGTTATCGCCTCCATTCGCCATCGGCATACGCGCTATGACGAAATCCTGATGAAAACGGCCGACCGCCAGGGGGCACGCGCTCAAGTGCGGGACCAAATCGATGAAGTACTCCGTGCGTGGGAGCGAAACTAGGTCCGTCTAGCCAATGTGCTCAGGCTCGCCAGAAGCGAGAATCCCGACCTCGCCTTTGGCGGCCCAGACACAAAGCCGGTCTTTGCATCTTGTCATTCCCGGACGGGACAGACCTTCTCGCGCATGTGGAGATCGCCTGAGTCTTCGCGAGAAGGTCCATGCCGTCTGGCTTGCTACTGCAGGGACGAAATCACTCCGAAGAGCCCGTCGACGTTGTTATTCGGGCCCGCCGTAAAGAACAACTGGTTGGTGTTGCCGTTTTTGGTCGATCCACCGCCGAACTCGATTCCCCATAGCTGGTCGATCTCAATCGGCTTTCCTCCGCTGGAGAGGACGCCCATGAACTTTCCGGTGTTCGCATTGAACGCGTTGATCGTACCCGCAACGTCGATGTTGTTGCTGACGAGCAACGCGCCGCTGAACTTCCCGAAATTCTTGGGCGCGATCGCGATACCCCAGGGCTGGTTCATCGGGTTGCCGTAGGCGAGGTGTCTCAGCAGCGTGCCCGACTCGGAGAAGACGTCGACGTAGCCGCCAGGCCCGCCCGAGGAACTGGCGAAGGCCACGTAGACGCGCCCGTTGATATCCTGGATTCCGAAGGGCGTGAATCCCGCCGGGAGAGTGGTATCCGTAAACGACGACACGAAGTTGAAGTTGCCGTCGTAAATGTCCACCTTGTTGTTCCATGAATCGGCGGCAAAGATATAGTTGTTCGATGAGTAGTTGGTGATCGCCAACCCGGTGTAGACCGCGCCGGAAGCCGAGTTGTTCACGGCGATGATCGCCGCTTTGGGACTGAAATTCGACCACCCGCTGATGGTTCCATCGAGGGTGTCAAAGATGAAGGTAGAAGCCCAACCGTCGATCTCGAACTGCTGCGAGCCGTTGTACACGATGCCGGTGGGCGTTCCCGGCGAAGTTCCGTTCGCCGAAGGTACCGTTACCTGCGTCGATTGCGGGGCTCCCGTGGCGGTGTAGACCGTCGACCAGCCGTTCCCGTTATCGCTGACCCAGAAAGGCCCGGTCGGAGCATAAGCCAGACCCCAGGCGTTCACCAGCAGGGGATCGGTGTAGGTTGCCTGTCCGCTTTGGTTCGAAGTCAAATTCGTCACTTGATACTGCGCTGAAGCCAGGCTGGAAAACATCAGCACCAGGCCCAGGCTCAGGGTGAGGGCGAAAGCACGCTGCTTCATTCAGGATTCTCCTTGGAACGCGAGTCAGTGCCTGGCATCGACCGGAGCGGTTCTCCGGCTGATGCCATGGACCCCTCTGCCTCGGTCGGTAGAATCCTACGTTTCCACAACCCCGGGTATGTCACCAACTTGTAAGCGGAGTGTCTATTTCTAGTCATTCTTGTGTCACAGCCCCGTGCAAGCGATATCGTCGCCACCCGCGATACCTGAGTCAGACGCGCTTCAACGGTCACGGCGCGTACAAGAAGACCGCGCCGCAACCGGAAGTGCCACCGATCTCGAGCGTGCCATAAAGGTCGCCTGTGGGCGCCCGAACCACTCCGGCCACGGGATAACCGTCGTCGATCGAAAAGTTGTGGAGCACGGTTTCCTGCCCGCTTGGGCTTAGCTCAAAAAGCAGACCGCATCCATGACCCGGACAGCCTGTACCGCCCAAGCCTCCGCCGCCAGTCGTGCCGTAAAGATTGCCCGCGGAATCCTCGGCCAGCCCATCAAACGGATTCTGCCCGGTCGTGCCGCCGTTGAAATCGAACAGCACGCTCTCTTTGTCCGCGGAATTCACTTCGAAAACAACTCCGGCACTGTTTGTGCCGCCGCCGACCGCCACGCCGTAGAGGTTGCCGGATGGATCCCGCAACAACCCGCCGCCGAAGGGATAGGCTCCATCGACGGGATAGCCGACAAAGCTGTGAAGCGGGCTCTCTTCCCCGCTCGACGTCACCTCGAAGACGGTTCCGGCTGAATAGGCGCCGCCGTCTTGGGTGGTGCCAAAGAGGTTGCCCGACGAGTCTCTTACGAGATCGCCGGAGGGGTCGGCCCCGTCAGGCGAGTTGGAGAAGCTGTGAAGGACGGTCTCAGTCCCGTTCGGAGTAAGCTCGAAGACGACGCCTTGCCCGAAGGCGCCGCCCTGAGAAGCAGTTCCAAACAGATCTCCGGCGCTATCAACAGCCATGCCCCCGTACGGAGCGGCGCCGTCCGAGCCGCCCGTGAAGCTGTAGAGCACCTTCTCCGCGCCCTTCGGCGTCACCCTGTAGACAGCCCCTTCGGAATATTCACCGCCGGCCCACGTGGTCCCATACACGTTGCCCGCTGAGTCGAGGACTGGAGCGCCGGAGTACGGGTAGGCCGCATCGTCTGGCGGTCCCGCAAAGCTGTGCAAGACGGTTTCAATTCCGCTGGTCGACAGCTTGAAAACGGTGCCATAACCGAACTCGCCACCGATATTGGTCGTACCGTAGAGATTGCCTGAAGGATCCTGGACGAGGCCACCCGCCGGATAGTCCCCGTCAGGCGCGCAGCGAAAGGAATAGAGCAGCTTATAGTTGGAAGCGTTCGGTGCGCCGGCAGATTGTCCCCGGAGCAAGGGCGTCAGCCCCAGCAGCAGGATGGTCGCGAGCGCGCTGGATGAAGCACGCACGAATCTTGCCCAGACGAATTGGGCATCTCGTGCTCTGACGGTCATAGGGTCACCTCCTGTGTGTAGGTCCATTGGCTAATTCTAATCCTCCGGACCGCCCCTGGGGTGACCAGCGGTCCGGTTTGGGGATGCGCCAAGATAGGAGGAGCTGTCGTCACAGACAGGACGACGAGGACGACTCGCCTTATGACTACCTTCCAGCGCCTTTCGCCCTGAGACCGTGTTAGTTTACCCGGAACGGCACATTGCTCGAGAGCGTCCCGCTCGGCGTCACGACCTGCACGAATCCGGTGGTAGCACCTGCGGGCACGGTGGTTGCTATCAATGAGGGCGAAACAACCTTGAACGTGGCTGCGATGCCGTTGAAGGCGACACTGGTGGTGCCCGTCAAAGTCGTTCCGAGTACTTTGACCGGCGCCCCGACCTTGCCGATGGCGGGCGAGACCTCCACGAAGGCGCCGAGGCCGACAGACAGGCTGAAGATTGCGCCCACACCGCCTGTGCCTCCGCCGTAGGTTGTTCCAAAGAAGCTGCCGTTGGTCGCTTGCATGAGCGCGGCGTAGGGATTCAGGCCGTCGCCGCTCTCGGTTCCGAAGCTATAAAGAGTGGTGAAGGTTCCCTGCGGGCCGATTTTATACAGGGTGCCAAAGCCAACCCCACCAAGGTCGGTGGTGCCGTAATAGTTACCGTCGGTACCGGCGGCCAGACCGGCGAAGAACGGCTCGCTGCCGTCGGCACAGCCGCTCACGGAGCAAAAGGCGTAAAGCGTAATCAGCTTACCGCTCGAGTTGAGCTTGAATACGGTTCCCACGCCGTTCACGCCGCCGAGGCGCGTCGTGCCATAGAAGTTGCCTTTGCTGTCCTCGACGAGTGCCGAATAGGGATCCTGGCCGTCACTGCAGCCAGTCAGGGAGCAGAAGTTGTAGACGACGCTATGCGCGCCCGCCAGGGTGATCCTATAAACCGTCCCCGATCCGTTCGCGCCTCCGGAGACGGTGGTGCCATACAGGTCACCGTCGTTCCCCTGAATCAACGCGCCCTGCGGATTACCCCCGTCGCTGCAGTTTGCGAACGAGCAAAAGCTATAGAGCGTGGTCAACGTCCCGCTTATGGTGATCTCGAAGACCGCCCCGTTGCCGGATGCCCCGCCACCGCTCGTTGTGCCATAGAGGAGCCCGTTCGTGGCTTGGACCAGTGACGGGACTGGCGTGGCGCCGTCGACGCACCCCGCTTCCGGGCAGAAGCTGTACAGCGTGGTCAACACTCCCTTGGCGGTGATTCTGAATACCGTGCCCCAGCCGTAGGCTCCCCCGGCGGAAGTCGTTCCGTAGTAATTGCCGTCCGACGCCTGAACCAGCCCGCCCTCGGGATTCTCCCCGTCGCCACAGCCACTAAGAGAACAGAAGCTGTAAAGCTCGGTAAATGCTCCGCTCTGGCTGATCTTAAATACGGTGCCCGAGTTTTGAGCGCCACCTCCTGAAGTGGTTCCGTACAAATTGCCGTCCGTTCCCTGCACCTGGGCGGCATATGGAAAACTGCCGTTGCTGTAGTTGAAGTCTACGAGGGTGGTCACCGTCTGCGCCGCCATAGGGAGCGCCCCCCACAAACCAAGGGCACAAACGGCCCAGACGATTCTTGGGCAGCCCACCTCGCTAACCATTGCCATCGGCCTTATCCTTCTCATAAGTCCTCGCTCCTCCAAGTTGGTTCACTCTGTCTACCGTGGGCGGTACTCCACACAGTTTGGTTTCAAGTCACTCGACGATGAAGGACACATTGCTGGAAAGCGTCTGGCCGGACACGGTGACTTCAATCTTGCCGCTGGTCGCGCCGCTGGGTACCGTGGCTGTGATCAAAGTGGGCGAATCGACCGTGAACGCAGCCGCTGTGCCATTGAAACTGACGCTGGTCGCTCCGGTGAGATCAGTACCCAGAATTTCGACAGTTCCTCCCACTTTGCCTGCTGTAGGCACGGATTGCACGAACGCACCCAGGCCGACCGACAGGCTAAAGACGGTGCCGCATCCGTTACTGCAGGCCGAACTGGTCCCCCCATATTGAGTTGTCCCATAGAAGACTCCGCTAGTCGCCTGAGCCAAGACCCCTAGCGGCTGATCGCCGTCCGTGCAGGCTGCCTGCGAACAGAAGTTGTAGAGTGTAGTCAGCACACCTGCAGGAGTGATTTCGAATTCAGTGCCGCAACCCACGAACCCGTCGGCGCTGCAGGAGCCATTGGCGCCGCCGGCGTTTGTCGTGCCATA
>JASHQD010000300.1 GCA_030037755.1 Terriglobia bacterium | reverse complement strand
CCGCTTCGCCCCACACCAGCAGCACGCCATCGGACTGCGTCAGACAGGGATTGTGCCGCCGAGGGTCGTCGCTGTGTTCGAAATGGAACTCGTCCGCGAAGTGAAATGCGATCTGGCCGGCGCGGTTTGATTCACTACTGCGACGCGATTCATAAATGAGATAAATTCGGGGCTTTCCGGAAGGCGCAGGCGAAGCGTTCGCCCGGGGATTGAGGAGCGCGAATACTTCCTGCTTCAGCTTCTCGGAGGTGATCGAGGGGTCGAGCAACGTCTTATTGGCAAATTCGAGCTGGCGCAGGTGCTCAAGGAAACCGCGCTGCTGGAGCGCGCCGGCGTTTTCCAAAGCAGGGGACGGCCAGACCACGAACCGCCTGTTCGCTTCCGTCAGCGCCTGGACCAGGCGGTGGGCGGTTTCATCGTAATCCTTGCCGAGCAGCAGTACCGCCAAATCGCATCTTTGAACGTGCGGTGTCGGGTCCAATTCGTCTTCCGGCAGGATGCGAAAGGTCCGGGCGTTTAGTTCGCGAGTGAGCGCCGAGTGGGCCTCTTCGAGTTCCGGCGCGGGACGCCGGGGATAAAGGAGAACCGGACTGCTGCGATTGCGCATGCGCCGGAGCAAGTCGACCAGCCCGCGGAACAGCTCACGGAACTTCTCTTCATAGGGCGCAGACGCGATCGGGTAGGTGAAAACATCGTCGCAGAAGCTGATATCCGTCGCGCCGGGTATGAGATCGTTCCAGTAGGCGTTGTCGGGCATGGGCAGGATGGGGCAACGAAAACCGAACAGGTCCGAGGCAAAGTCCGGACCGGCGAAACGCTGGCCGGGTTGCTTGCGATCGACCGTCAGTTCTCGAAAACGCCTGCATTCTTGTTGCACACAATAAGGCCGGTTGATATACACAGGCGAGACCAGCGAAATTAGAGCGGCCGATGACTGGAGATTGGCGGGAATGTCCTGCTCGAAGTTGCGGTCTTTGCGAAGTTCGTCTTTGTCGATCCATATCGTGGCACCGGGCAGCCGCCGGCCAAGCTCGGTCTCCAGACGAGCGACAAAGCGGGTAATCCACTCGCGGTCGTCGCCGTGAGCGTAACTGATGAAAACGTCATGATCGAATCCGGGCACAAAGGCCATGGGAGGAAGGCAAGTGTACCCCATCCGTTATGGGTACACAACATCGGAACCCCTCGCCCCCGACCCGTTGGCTAGCGTTCGACTTCAAGCGAGCCGCCTGAAGAGACCACTCAACTCTGCTACGCTCAATTCTTCGGCGCGAGCGTTCTCCCGGATGCCGAGAGACCGAAGTGCGCCGTGCACGCGATCCGCGCCATACTTCCCTGCCAGGTTATTCGCTAGCGTCTTGCGCTTCTGCGCGAAGCTGGCTTTGACGAAGGCGAGAAAGTCTCCTTGACGAGCCTCGTCAACGGGCGCGCGGCCGGCCAGCATGTCGCCGCTCTTCATGTCGAACGTGACCAGCGCGGAGACCACTGCCGGCGGCGGCGAGAAGGCTCCGGGAGGAATCCGGAAGCGAAGCCGCGGATGCGAATGGAGCTGCGCGAGGACGCTCAAGTAGCCATAGTCGCGCGTGCCGGGTTGTGCGGTGATGCGCTCCGCCACCTCAAGTTGCACCACGCAGGCAAGGGCGCGGATGCGTTCCGGCGCTTCCAGCAGATGATGCAGGATGGGCGAGGTGATGTAGTAGGGCAGGTTCCCGAAGACGAATGCCGCTGCGGCGCCGTGGGCGCGGCAGATCTTTCCGACATCCACCTCGAGAATGTCAGCCGTGATGACCTCGACGTTCAGGGCGTCTGCGAATTGCCGGGCGAGTTTCCCGGCGAGATCCGGATCGAGTTCGACGGCGACCACCTGCGAGGCCCGCTCCGCCAACAACCCGGTCATGGCGCCCTGTCCCGGACCGATCTCGATCACCAGATCGTCCGGACCGAGAGCCAGCGCCTCGACGATGCGGCGCCGGTAGGCATCGCTGGTCAGGAAATGCTGCCCGAGTTTGGGACGGCGCCTGGTAGCCAAGCGAATCCGAGGGTACGTGAACGCGGCAGCGGGCGCAAGCCCCGTGCTATCGTGTCGAATATGAGGAATCGCGAACATGGAGCCTTTCGCTGGATGGATCTCGTCTGGCTCGCGTTGATCGGCTTCCTCGCGCTTCTCAATCCGCGCCTGGAGATACACAAGCAGCTGATCCTGCTTGCGATCGGACTGTTTCAAATCTTCGATCGCAAATTGCTTGCTTCCCTGCCCGCCGGCCGGCGCAACGCTTACATCGTGCTGATCAAGATCCTGCTGGCCACGGTCCTGGTCGGTCACACGGGAACGCCAACCCCGAGCGCCAGTCCGTACTGGCTGATCTATTACGTTCCAGTCGTTTCCGCAGCCACGCTATTTGAGGCGGGCGGCACGCTGCTGTGGACCGCCATCGCCTCTGCGGCCTACTGCTCTTATCTGATCCCGGAGTTGCAGGAATTTGAACTGACCCCCGCCGGCGAGACCGAGTTGGCGCTGCGCGTTTTGTTCCTCTTTCTCGCCGCCATTATCGTGAACCAGTTCGCGACCGAAAACCGGCGGCAGGCCGAAAGCTATCGGCGCTTGGCCGAGGAGCTGGCGGTCACCAACCAGCGATTGCAGCAGGCCCAGGAGGAGGTCCGGCGCAACGAGCGGCTGGCGGCGCTCGGCCAACTGACGGCAGGCGTTGCGCACGAAATTCGCAATCCGCTGGGGGTGATCAAGGGCTCGGCGGAGATGCTGGCCCAGAAGATCTCGGCCGAAGACGCGCTGGCCGGCGAACTGGCGGGGTACATTTCGAGCGAAGTCGACCGCTTGAACGGCATCGTCAGCCGGTTCCTCGATTTTGCGCGGCCCTTGCAGCTCCACTGCCGGCGGGAAAGTGTTCCAGCGCTGCTCGATCGGGCGCTGAAAGCGGTCAGCGATGGCCGCAAGCAGAACGGGGTGCGGGTCGAGCGTAACTACGATGCGAGCCTGGAAGACGTGCCGGTCGACGCCGACTTGTGTGAACAGGTCTTCACCAATCTCGCCATCAATGCATACCAGGCCATGGGCGAGCATGGAGGCACGCTGCGGATCAGCGCGCGTCCGGCGCATTCCGACGGACGGCGCGGCGTGGAAATCGAGTTTGCAGACACGGGTCCAGGCGTGCCCGCCGAGCTGCGCGAGCAGATCTTCAACCCGTTCTTTACCACCAAGCGGGAGGGTACGGGGCTAGGCCTCTCCATTGTTTCGAGGATCATCGATGAACATGGCGGATCGATTCGCCTGGCGAGCGAGCCCGGAGAAGGAGCGCGCTTCCGGATTTTCCTGCCCGCCGACTGACCGCCGATTGGACCACTTATGCCTACGATTCTGATTGTGGAAGATGAAACCAAGATGCAGCGCCTGCTCAGCCTCACGCTCACGGACGAAGGCTATACGACGCATACCGTCGAGGACGCCGAGAGCGGGCTGAAACTGCTGCGCAATGAGGCGATCGATCTGGTGATCACCGACCTGAAGCTGCCGGGCATGGGCGGCCTCGAATTTCTGCAGGCCGTGAAGCGCAGCAACGGCGAGATGCCGGTGGTCGTCATGACGGCGTACGGCTCCGTCGATACGGCGGTCGAGGCCATGAAGTCCGGCGCCAGCGACTACGTTTTGAAGCCTTTTTCGCTCGATGAAATGAAGCTCATCGTGAAGAAGGAGCTCGACAACCATCGCCTGCGCGAAGAAAATCGCTCGCTGCGCGAAGCGCTCGGCCAGCGCTACGAATTCAAGAACATCGTGGCGCATAGCCCCAAGATGCAGCAGGTGCTGGCGACCGTGGTGCGCGTGGCGCCGACATCGTCAACGGTTCTGCTGGGCGGTGAGAGCGGTGTGGGCAAAGACCTGGTGGCACACGCCATCCACGAGCATTCGCGCCGCGCCTCCGGGCCCTTTGTCAAAATCAATTCCACCGCGATTCCCGAGAATCTGCTGGAAAGCGAACTCTTTGGATACGAGCGCGGCGCCTTCACCGGCGCGACGGGATCAAAGCCGGGCAAGTTTGAGCTGGCCGACAAGGGGACGCTCTTTTTGGACGAGATCGGCGACGTCCCTCCCGCGACCCAGGTCAAGTTGCTGCGCGTGCTGCAGGAGCGTGAATTCGAGCGCCTGGGCGGCACGCGGACGTTGAAAGTGGACGTGCGCCTGGTGGCGGCGACCAATCGCGATTTGCGCGCCGCGCTCGAGCAAGGCGCCTTTCGCGAAGACCTCTACTACCGCCTGAACGTGGTCCCCATCAACATCCCCGCGCTGCGCGAGCACAAGGAGGATATCCCGGCGCTGGTGGAGCACTTTATCAAGCAGCAGGCGCCGGAGGCCGGCAAGACGATCAGCGGCATCTCGCCCGAAGCCATGCGCATTCTGATTAACTTTCACTGGCCGGGAAACGTCCGCGAATTGCGCAACATCATCGAGCGCGCCATCGCACTGTCACCAGGAGGCCGCATCGAAGCCGGCGACATCCAGCTTGACGTCACTCCGTCCCGAGCCGCCGCGGCGGCGAGCGGCGCCGGGACCGCAGTCGCCTTTCCGCCCGAAGGCACGACGCTCGACCAATTCGAGGAAGAGATCATTCGCGAGGCTCTGCGTCGCGCGGCCGGCAACAAAAGCCAGGCCGCCCGGCTGCTCGGGCTTTCACGCAACGCGCTCCGTTACCGGCTTTCCAAGATGGGCGTGGCTGACGAACCGGAGCCGGGCAAACCGGAAGACGGGGAATAATCCCTGACACGTCGACAGTCGACAGTCAACAGTTCGAGAGTTTTCGAGCGGCCTTTTTGGTTCCGGCTGTGCAGGTCACGGCAAGGACAAATGGTCCACAATGTCCTGCCAGAAACGGGCAGAAGCAAACGAAGAGGAACTGAGGAAGCCAGACCTGGCGTTCCCTCACTGCTGCACGGAGCGAGTCAGCGCGTTCGGGCGCTGCGCTTTCTGCGCACGCGCGCGATGCAGTCGATCTCGACCTTGATGCGCGGAAGCACGCATCCCACCGTTGTCCGCGCCGGCGGGTTCTCCGGGAAGAACTCGCGAAAGACTTCGTTCATCGCGGGAAAGTCGCCAAGATCAGCCAGGAATACCCCCAGGCGGACGGCATCCCGAAGCGAGCTCCCGGCCGCATGCAGGATGGCATCGATGTTTCGCAGCGCGCGGCGTGTCTCGGAGCGGACGTCGCCCAACTCCAGTTTGTTGGTGGCAGGATCGATCGGCCCCTGGCCGGCCACAAAGACGAACCCGTCGCACACAATGGCCTGGGAGTACACGCCGACAGGACGCGGCCCCTCGGCCGTGTGAATCACTTTCCGCATTGAACCTCCGTGAAGTCGATTGCTCCGAATGGAGCCCGGGAATCGGATCGGGCGCCCGCGCGGCTCAGGCCGCCAGCGTGAATCAGGCCCTGAGCCTTAATCGTGCCACGAACCGAGCACTCTTCGCAACAGCACGAGCTGGCCAAGATGATAAGCATTATGGTCGGCTATAAGGAGAGCCTCGCGCAGGATCGTCTGGCCGTCGCCATGGGGAATCGGGGCGTAGAGATCGGTCTTCGGGTTCTCGACCAGGCGCTCCATCGCTTTGAGGTCCTTGCGGAAATTCGCGACGCTGCGGTCCCATTCCTCGGCGCTGGCCGGGGCATCGCCTTGCGGCCAGTAACCATCGGGCCACGCAGGCGAAACGTGCTTCGCGTCCCGGCTGAATTCGAGAATGTCCCACTGTGCGATGCGGATGTGTTCGACCAGCCGCCACGGGGTAAACGGCAGACCCTGCGCCTTCGCCCCATGCAGTTCGCGCGGCAGATCCGCGATCGTCTTTTCAAAATCGACGTGAGCGCCGCCGCCCCGGAGGAGATAGAGCACGTGCTCGCGCATGGCTCGATCGGCAACGGCCGTCCGGCCCGCGGGCCGGGCGCGCTTCGCGGGCCGGCGCGCGTTGCCTTTGCTTCTCTTGACGGGCTTTCTGGCGGCCATGAGTTCCTCCCGACACTCCCGGCAGGCGCACAGCGTCAGGCCTGTGGCTTCCTGGGCGGACGTGGTTTCGACGCAGGATCGAGCGAGCGCGCCAACCGCAGTGCGTCAAATCCAAACTTATCACGAACCCGGTCGGCAGCGCGCGCCAGGCGGTCCTCGCGATCGTGCTGCGGAGCCTCGAGCAGGTTCTTCTGGAACCCGGCGTGTTCGAGGTTCGACGCCCGCACGCCGAGCAGCCGCACTTTCTGTTCAGGCTTGAATGTTTTGGCAAAGAGCGCGAGCGCATTTTGAAAGATGACGGAGTCGAGGTGGGTCGGCTCGTCGAGCGTCACATCGCGAGTCAAGGTACGAAACGGCGCGAACCGGACCTTCAGGCCGACGGTCCGCGCGTAGAATCCATGCTCGCGCAGCCGGCGAGCGACGCGCTGCGACAGGAGGGAAATTGTGCGCTCCAGCTCAGCGGCATCCGCCGTGTCGCGATCGAACGTGGTCTCGTGACTGATCGACTTCGTCTCATCGCCGTAGCGATACGCCTCGATATCGCGCCCCAGGGACTTCGAGTGCAGCCATTCGCCATATTTGCCGAAGCGCTGGCTCAGGCGATCGCCGCTCAGGGCCTGCAGATCCCCGATCGTCCAGATGCCGAGCGACGCCAGCTCCAATTCCGTCACTTTGCCGATTCCGGGCATGCGGCGCACCGGCAGCGGCGCCAGAAACGCAGGCTCGCAGCCCGGAAACACGTACAGCAGCCCGTGCGGCTTGGCCTGATCAGACGCGATCTTGGCCACCACGTGCGAGGTCGCAGCGCCAATCGAGCAATTAAGCCCCGTTTTGTCCTTCACGGTGCGGATCAGGCGATCGGCCGCGGAGATGGCGGGCCCTTGCAGGCGTTCGGACCCCGTCAGATCGAGATAGGCCTCGTCGATCGAGACGCGTTCCACGTCCGGCGTGAATTGCCCGAAGATGCCGGATACGATTTCGCTGTACTGGTGGTATTTCTCATAATTTCCCCGCAGGAAGACCGCGTGCGGGCAAAGCTGCTTGGCCTTGCTGATCGGCTGCGCGGAATGGACACCGAACTTGCGCGCCTCGTAGCTCGCCGCCGCCACCACGCCGCGCCCGCTCGGGTCAGCGCCCACGATTACGGGCTTACCCCGCAGCGTCGGATTCTCAAGCTCCTCGACCGACACGTAGAACGCGTCCATGTCGACGTGCAGAATCTGTTTTGTGGCTCCGCCTTGCATCGATCGCTTGCCGTCCGTTGTTTTGCCGTCAGTTGTCCGTTCTCACGGCTTGTCAGCGCCGCGGCAACCCTGTGCCATGCCGGGGCTTGGAGAGGAACCAAATCACCGGCGCCGCTGCTGCCCCTTTCTGAACATCCTCGGATCATAGCTGAGTTGCTCCGTTTCAATGAAAGCGATTCTCTTGTAGTCAGAATGGGCGGGATTGATAAGGCAGTTGTGTTCGCTCGGACTGGGCACGGAGGGCACCAGGAGCAAACAGTGCTCACCTCGCGCGGCGAACTCATCACCGAACCTCTCGAGTTCCGGTGGGGCTGCGGCCTCGCGCCAGTTTCCGGGCAGATCTCCGGCGTCAATCTCTTCGTGGGTCAGATCCTCAGGGAGATCGGCGATTGCCAGGACCAGATCCGAAGGGGGATCGTCCTGATCGAGGTGTACCAAATACTCCAGCATCCCGAGGGATTGACGTTCGGAGGCGTAGCTGAGCCGAGTTCCAGGGCTCGACCAGCGCCCACCGTAACGATAGGCTCCTTCGCCATCGAACGGAGTGCGCGCATACGCTTTGCGCAGCACCCGGTAAACCCGACTCAACTTACTCCGCCATAAGCGATGCGGCCCAGGACATTCTCGACCTGGCGGGCCCCGACCTCCGTATCAACCGCCGATACCGGAGTCACCCCGCCCAGCGCTCGGTTGGGACGTTTAAGCCATCGCAGGGCGCGCTCGTGATCACCGAGGCACTGATTTGCGAGCGCCACGATGCGGGCCAATCGATACAGCCGGTCCGATTCGAACCGGGCCAGTCGTCCGGTAGCCCGTCGTCGCTGCAGACTTCGTGGAGAAAGGTCAAGAGCGCCAGCGAGTTCCTTCAGGGTAAGCCCGGAAGCCCGCATCAACTGCCCTACGACAGAAGGCGGGAAGCCTTCACGGATCGCCTCGCGCATGTCATCATCGCTTGCAAGGGAGCGGCCAAGTGCCCGTTCCCCGCCTAATTCTTCAACGACTGCTCGAAGTTCGTTTACCATTCTGTCGTCCAGCCTAGCGACAAATGTCGCTGAACTCAAATTGACGGATTACGCGTGGAGGCAGGCCACGGAGGGCCGAGATCGGATGACTGCGAACTCTTCTGAGCCGTGACTACCCTTGGAATTCCCGCGAGGTCGGGACGCACTCCAACGCCGACCCAACCCGTGCCCAGCATCTTCCTCACGCTCTCCGCTTGACTGTACCCGACCTCCACTGCGACGTGCCCTCCGGGGCGAAGTACGTCGCGAGCCTGGGCGAAGAGCTTCTCATAGATCGCATCACCCCGACCCACACCCCCCCAGGCGACGCGCGGCTCGAACTCACGGACCTCGCGCTGGACGCGATCCAGTTCGTCGGCGCCAACGTAGGGTGGATTCGATAACACAAGGTCAAAGTCGGCGCCAGCGCCCATACAGCTCAAGAGGTCCGATTGAACAAAGCGCACTCGATCGCCCAAGCCGAGGCGGCGCGCGTTGTGCCGCGCCACCTCAAGCGCAGGCCGCGAGATGTCGGTCGCACAAATCAGCGCGTCCGGCAACTCCGATGCCAACGCCAGCGCAATACAGCCGGATCCCGTACCGACGTCCACAATCCGCTGCAAGCGACCGCGCTTTTCGCGCGAATCGGCGCGCGCGAATTCCAGCGCAGCCTCAACGAGGTGCTCGGTCTCGGGGCGCGGGATCAGGACGTCCGGCGTGACCTCGAAATCGAGTCCCCAGAACTCCTGATGGCCGGTGATGTACTGCGTGGGCTTGCCGGTGGCGCGTTCGGCGACGAGCGCAAAGTAGCGCTTAGCGGTCTCGGGCGCGAGTTCGACTTCGGGATTGGTGTAAAGATAGGCGCGGTCCCGGCCGAGGACGTGCATCAACAGCAGTTCTGCCGCGAGGGATGCGGAGGGAACGTCACGGCGCTGAAGGTCGGCGATTGCGGTTCGGAGCGCCTGCCGGAGGTTTAAAGGGATACCAGCGCTCGGCACGTGGCGAGGTGCCACAGCTACACCTCGAAGAGCGCCTTCAAGTTGAGCGCCAAACCGTCGACATCTTCAATCGTCAAGGGAGAATCCTCATCGAAGTATTGTGAGGCTCGA
>JASHQD010000299.1 GCA_030037755.1 Terriglobia bacterium | reverse complement strand
TGTCACGATCGTCCGTCTTGAGAACGCGCCGCCGGAGACCGATCACCTCGCGCTCCAATTTTTCGGACTCGGCGTAGTCGCCCTCTCGATCGAGGGTCCAGGCAAGGTTACTCATTGATTTCAGAGTGTCCAGATTCTGCGTCCCCAAAATGCGCTGCCGGGTGTCAACGGTCTGGCGCTGCAACTTCTCGGCATCGGCAAAGTGACCTTCCTGATTCAGGATCCACGCCAGATCGTCGAGGGAGCGCAGGGTTTCCGCATTCTCCGGCCCGAGAACGCCCCGCCGAATGTCAGCCGAACGCTGAAAAAGCGTCTGCGCGCGAGGAAACAGTCCGAGGTTCCGATAAACGTCTCCCATCACATGCATCATTTGGGCCTGAAGTTCCGGGTCGCGGGAAAGACCGGCGTCGATATCGTTTGATGCCTTGTCCAAAACTTCCCGGGCGGTGATGCTGTTGCCACGAGCTTCGCTCGGGTCTGCCACTTTGAACATGGACTCCATGAATTCCGTCACCCGGTTTGCCCGATCGCGCTCACGCGTGGTCCGGCGCAACTGGAATGCCTGTACGCCGGCAAAACCGGCCAAAAGCAGCGCTAATGCCACGGCTGCAGTCACGCCCACCGGGTGGCGGCGGACGTATTTCCGTGCCCGATAGGGGGCGCTAGCGGGACGGGCCAAAACAGGCTCGTGCGACAGATGTCGGCCTATATCCGCGGAGAGCTCGGACGCAGTTGCGTAGCGGCGGCTCGGTTCCTTTTCGAGCGCCTTCATGGTGATCCAATCCAGATCGCCGCGCAGCAGCCGGACCAATTGCTTCGGCTCCACGCTCCGCTTCTCCGCAATCGCTTCCGCACATTCGCGATCGGTGCTCGCTTTCGTGCTCGGAGGTAGCGGCTCTGTCTCGCAGACCAGGCGCTCGATTTCCCGCCAGGAACTTTCGGCAACCCGATAGGGAAGGTGTCCGGTCAGAATTTCGTAAAGCAATACTCCGAGTGAGTAGATATCGGTCGCGCTGGTTATCGGGTCGCCGCGCACTTGCTCCGGGCTGGCGTACTCCGGAGTCATCGGACGCCTGTCGATACGGGTGACCAGCGGCGTCTGCAGGCACTCCGGATTGAGCAGCTTGGCGATTCCGAAGTCCAACAGCCGCGGAAGGCCTTCTTGAGTGATCAGAATATTGCCGGGTTTGAGGTCGCGATGAATTACCAGACTCTGGTGAGCGTATTGCACTGCGGAACAGACGCTGCGAAACAATCGCAGGCGGTCGGCGACGGAAAGACGGTTACGATCGCAATACTGATCAATCGGCAGCCCTTCAACATACTCCATGACCAGGTACGGGGAGCCATCTTCGCCGCTTCCGCCGTCGAGGAGTTTCACAATGTTCGAATGGTCGAGAGCGGCGAGGGTCTGGCGTTCGTTGCGAAAGCGTTGCAGTACCTGTTCAGAGCCGATCCCGGCCTTCACCATTTTTATCGCAACCTGCTTGCGATAGTTCTGGTCGGCGCGCTCGCCCAAGAAAACCACCGCCATGCCGCCATGCCCAATCTCGCGGACGATGCGGTAGGCCCCAATCCTTCTGCCCACCATCAGGGCCGGATGGAATGAGAGCACGTTTTCAACGGGGGAATTCTCAAGAAGGCTGTCGGCGCCGTCGTAGTGAAGAAGGAGAGATTCCACTTCAGCGAGCAACGCAGCGTTTTCGCCGCACGCCAGGCTAACAAAAGCGCTTCGTTCTTCCGCGCTTTTCTCCAAGGCCTCAGCGAGTATCTCTTTTGCCTGCCCCCAAATCTCACGCATTCCGATCCTGCCCTGTTCGCAGTTCGCGCGCCAGCCAGGCCTTTGCGACGTTCCAATTGCGTTTCACCGTCGCCGGCGAAATCCCGAGCACTCCCGCAGTCTCCTCGATGCTCAAACCTCCAAAGAAGCGCAATTCGACGAGTCGCGCCTGCTCGGGATCGAACTCAGCCAGCCTGACGAGCGCTTCATCCAGGGCGACCACGTCGGCTGGCCGTGAATGGGAACCGACCACGGCTTCTTGCAGGTACACTTTATCTACATTTCCGCCGCGCTTTTCGGCCTGATGGCTGCGGCTGTAATCAAGCAGAACCCGCCGCATCAGTTGCGCCGCCACGCCCATGACTTGATTCCGGTTCTCCCATTGGACTTCCCTCTGATCGACTAAGCGCAGATAGGCCTCGTGCACGAGAGCGGTAGCTTGCAGGGTGTGGTTACTGCGCTCCCGCTGCAGGTAGTACGACGCGAGGCGCCGAAGTTCGGAATAGAGGAAAGACATCCACTCCGCCAGGGCTTCCTTATTGTCGTCACCGGGCCGCGGGAGTCCGCGCGTGTCTTTTGGCCGTTCCTCCAAACTCCATTCCCCCTTTGTGGGGCGACCATCCAGGGCCTTCCCGGAGCGATCATCGCCCAGACAGAGTTTGATTGAGGCCCAGACGGGCGGGGAAAGGTACGGCCCGTCATCGTCTCACGAGCGAAGTATAAGTCTCCCGGGCGGCAATCGCAACGCCCCGCGAACATCGAATCGCCGGTTCGGTCGATGCTCTACCTCTAACATTGTCTGAGCGTTACATGAACCCTCTCACGGGCCTGCATATTTGTTTCGTGGCCAGCCTGGATAGCCATCCCTGGCCTGGAGCGAAAAATAATCCGTCAAGCGTGAGCCATTTGTCAGCCTTTTCTCGCGTTATGTGCACACAAGAGGGAATTGAAAAGGCTCTTGTGGAAATCCGTTTTTTGGAGGAATCGATTATGAGAAACACACTGCAACATCGGAACTGGATTTTGGGGATGCGGCCTCCCGCGGCAACTGTGGCGCTGGCGTTAACGGCTCTACTGGTGTCCGCGGTTGTTGCCACCCCATCGGCGCAAGCGCAGGTTGGAGTAGTTCACACCTTCGATGACGCAGACGGCAACCAACCCGAGCGGACGGGGCTGATCCAGGGTATGAATGGCGACTTGTACGGGACAACGGCTTACGGCGGGTTTGACCAGCAGGGATCGATCTTCAAAATGACGCCGGGCGGCACCCTGACGACTATTTACAGTTTTTGTCCCATGGGAACGGAGGGCGAGTGCGTGGATGCGTCCGTCCCTGGAGCGCTGACCCTGGGGACCAACGGCAGCATTTACGGGACAACTTACTACGGCGGGATCAATGACACGGGCGCCGTCTTCGTCTTGGAGCAAAATGGCGAGGTGACTGGTCTTTTCAATTTCAATCCCCTTGTTATCGATCCAGAAGGTAATTATGTCAATGGCAGCGGAGCTGAGCCTGTCGGGGCGCTGGTCCAAGCCACGAACGGCAACTTCTGGGGCGTAGCCCAATATGGCGGGACGGAAGGCGAAGGCACAAAGTTCGAGTTCTCGCCAAGTGGGGCTTTTGTTGGCGATATTCAGAGTTTCTACTGCGCCTCCGGAGTCGACTGCAACCATGGCGTGGAAGTCGCGGCCGGGCTGGTCCAAGGCGCCGACGGCAACTTCTACGGGACATCTGAGGAGGGCGGCACCGGCGCCTTTGGCGGTGGCCCTAACGGTAGCCAATTCGGGGGCTCGATTTTTGACATTACCCCCAATGGGCCTGGGATCGTAACGACGCTTTACAGTTTTTGCTCGCTCAGCGACTGCACGGATGGCCAGGCCCCAATGGGGGCGCTGGTCCAAGGCGCCAATGGCAACTTCTATGGGACAACGGCCTACGGTGGCAAAGGTACGGCGTGCAACAATGAAGATCCCAACGTACTGGGTTGTGGCACCGTCTTTGAAATCACTCCCAGCGGCGCGCTGACCACGCTTTACGATTTTTGCAAGCAAAGCGGCTGTCCTGACGGACAGAACCCAATCGCCGGCCTGGTCCAGGGCACCGATGGGAACTTCTACGGGACAACCTATGACGGCGGCGCTGGCCTAGGGGATGAGTGCCCTTGTGGAACGATCTTCGAAATAACCCCGAGTGGCGCGCTAACAACACTTTACAGCTTTTGCGAACAAGAGGGCTGCCCTTCGGGCGGTGGTCCGGTCGCGCCGCTGGTGCAGTATACCGACGGGGGTTTCTACGGAACAACCACAGTGGGGGGCAGCACGCTCAGCGACAATGGCACGATATTCAAGCTCCATACGGGTCTCGGCCCATTTGTGAAAACACTGCCCACATCCGGCCCCGTGGGAGCGGCCGTCAACATTCTGGGAAGCGATATGACGGGCGCGACCAGCGTCACGTTTAACGGCGTATCGGCTGCTTTCACCTTGGAATCCCCCGAATTGATCAGGACCACCGTACCTGTGGGCGCCACCAGCGGTCCAGTCGTGGTCTCGACGCCGGGCATCACACTCACCAGTAACGTGAGTTTTCTGGTGACGCCATAGGGTCCGCGCCCTCCTCACCCGGGACCACAGGCGAGCAAGGCGCGGTGATTGGGGGCGAGGAATTCCGGACCCAGCCACGCGGAGAGAATGCCGATCTGAATCGCTGGCCCGAATAGGTTAGCGTACTGATGGAACCGGGGACGAAGCAGATCTAGGGCGGCGGCCCCGGTTCATTCGGGAATGCTTATCACTTGCGCTCTTTTTCCGGGACGCTTGAGGGCGTGGCCTCAGGATTGTGCCAGCCGCCGTTGATCACAATGTGATCGGCTTCACGGGGACCCCAGGTGTTTTGCTCGTACTCGTAGAGCGGCGTCGACGTATTCAGAATGGGATCGACTACGCGCCAGGCGGCTTCCACCGCGTCCTGGCGCGCAAAAAGCGTCGACTCACCCTGCATCGCCATCCAGAGCAGCCGCTCGTAGGCTTCCATCTCCTCAGGATCGGGATTTCGCCCCACCAGCAGCTCCACCTGGTCCGTATCCGCGCTCCCCGAGCGCTTGGCAAGGGCGCCGATCGCGGTGGCGATATCCGGGCTCAACCGGAAGCGAACGTAGTTGTCGCCCTGCGGCATGTAGAGATCGCCGAAAAGCGCCTGCGGCGGACGCTTGAGCATCACGAAGACTTCCGTCGCCGTCACGGGCAGGCATTTGCCGGACCGGATATAGAAGGGCACGCCGCCCCAGCGCCAGGAGTCGATGTAGAGGCGAACCGCCGCGAAAGTTTCCACGCGGGAATCGTGCGCCACGCCGGGCTCCTTGCGATACCCTCTGAACTGCCCGCGCACCAGATCGTCCGGGCTCATGGGCCGGATGGCATGAAGCACCTTGCTCCGCGCGTCGCGCATGGCATCCGGCGCGCCCGCCGCCGGAGGCTCCTCGGCGAGGTAAGCCACGACCTGCATCATGTGATTTTGGATCACGTCGCGAATGCAGCCCGACTCCTCGTAGAACTTGCCGCGGCCCTGTACGCCGAAATTCTCGGCCATGGTGATCTGGACGCTGCTGATGTAGTTGCGATTCCAGATCGGTTCGAGAAACGCGTTCGCGAATCTGAAGAAAAGAAAGTTGAGGGTCGTTTCCTTGCCGAGATAGTGGTCGATGCGAAAAATATTCGACTCCGGAAAGACCCTGGCCAGATCGGCATTGAGCTTTTTCGCCGAGTCCAGGTCGCGTCCGAAAGGCTTCTCGATCACAACTCGGGCACACTCGGCGCAGGCCGAGGTGTCGAGGTTCTCGGTGACCTGCTCGAACATGCTGGGCGGGATAGCGAGGTAGTAAAGAGGATGGCTCGCGCTTCCAAGGAGATCGCGCAGGTTCTGAAAGGTCTGCTTGTCACGATAATCGCCGTCGATATACTCCAGCAGCGAGGCAAATTGGGTGAAAACCGCCTCGTCGACGGCGCCGACATGCTGCGCGACCGCATCCCGCGCGTGCTCGATGAACTTGTCTCGATCCCAGTTCGAGAGGGCCACCCCGATCACGGGCACATCGAGGTTCCCGCGCCAGGTCATCTTGTAAAGAGCGGGCAGAATCTTCTTGTGGGCGAGGTCGCCCGAGGCGCCGAACAGTACGAGAGCGTCAGAATGATCGGGCATGGCATCTCCTCTGGGCACGGTGTTGAAAAACGCCTTGGATCCAACTCATTTCGAGCGAAGCGAGGAATCGCATAAGCGATTCATTTTCGAAAGCGAGCTTCCTCGCTTCGCCCGGAATGGCTTGAATCGCAGTTTTTCATCGCCTTGCCAGATTAGACTTATTTCTTCTCGAGGTGACCGCCGAAACCAAAACGCATCGCCGCCAAAACCTTGTTGGCAAACTCATCCTGCCCGCGCGAACTGAACCTCTCGTATAGGGCCGATGTCAGATTCGGAGCCGGCACGCCTTCATCGATGGCCGCAAGCGACGTCCATCGGCCCTCGCCGGAATCGGACACGCGGCCCTCGTACTCCTCGAGATTGGGACTCTTGTGCAGGGCTTGGGCCGTGAGATCGAGCAGCCACGAGCTGATCACGCTGCCGCGCCGCCAGACTTCGGCGACTTCCGCTATGTTGAGGTTGAACTGGTAGTACTTGGGATCGCGCAAAGGGGTGGTTTCGGCGTCGATTTCCTGCTTGTTCTTTCCCGCATTGGCGTGTCGCAGGATGTTCATGCCCTCGGCATAAGCCGCCATCACGCCGTACTCGATGCCATTGTGGACCATCTTGACGAAATGCCCGGCGCCGTTCGGCCCGCAGTGGAGATACCCTTGATCCGCCGTGCCCTGACCTGGCTCTCGGCCCGGGGTGGGCGGGGCGGCATCGCGTCCCGGCGCGAGGGCAGCGAATACGGGATCGAGTCGCTTCACCACCTCATCCTCGCCGCCGATCATCAGGCAATAGCCGCGCTCGAGTCCCCAGACGCCACCACTGGTTCCGGCGTCCACATAGTGCAGCCCGCGAGGCTTCAGGCGCTCGGCGCGGTCGATGTCGTCGCGATAATACGAATTGCCGCCGTCGATGATCGTGTCGCCGGCCTGAAGCCGCGGCTCGAGCTGCTCAATCATCGAGTCCACCACCGCCGCGGGAACCATCAACCACACGTTCCGGGGTGGGCGCAGCCTGGCCACGAGGTCGTCGAGAGATGCGGCGCCGGCCGCGCCGGACTTAGCCAGCTGATCCACGGCGGCGCGCTGCATGTCAAACACCACGCACTCGTGTCCGCGTCCCAACAGACGCTTCACCATGTTCGATCCCATGCGTCCCAGGCCGATCATTCCGAGTTGCATCCGAGCCTCCCAAAGAATCTTGATGCCATGGATCGATTGTGAGTGGCAGGAACAGAAGCCGCCGGCGTTTGCAAGGGCGCCGGAATCGACATGCGACGCGGTTCGACCTCGTGGTGAGTGAGTGGAGAGCCGCGCCCGGTTAATCCCTAACGTGTTCGCGGGACTCGCGCCGCGCGTTCAGCTCCTCCATCTCCTTCATCAGCCGCGACTGCCGGCGCGCCAGGCTCCAGGCGTAGATCATGAAGATGATCCAAACCGCCGCGTATGCCGCGAACAGGTACTTGTTGACCACGATGCTCCTTGTTGTGGCGC
>JASHQD010000298.1 GCA_030037755.1 Terriglobia bacterium | reverse complement strand
GGCGATCAGCGGCTTGAAGGGATCGAGCTTGCTGGGGCGAGGCCGATGAACGGGCGCGGGCACAGGCGCGAAGAGATACTTTTTGACGGTGCGAGTGCCCAAGTGGAGATGGCGAGCGATGCGGCGCATCGACCAGTGCTCGCCTCGCGCCAGCCGGTGCACTTCATGGATCTGGTCGGTCTTCAGCATGCCTCCGCTTATAGACCGCCGCCGGGAACAACACCAGAGGGGTGTTCTTTACAAGCCACGGCTGCCGCCGGCAGCGGCCATTCAGCCGGTTGAAAAATCAGGAGTTGCGAGCGAGCCAAGTTGTTCTTTACAAGATCGTCGGCCGTCGGCCCCAACAGCCAGACTTCGGCGGGAGAATGCTTTAGGTCCAGAGCCAGGTTGTTCTTTACAAGTTGCTGGAGATGCTGGCGCTGGTCCCGCCGGTGTTGCTGTTGGCGGTTGCGCTCCGCTGCCGGGGGGTGAGTTTGCCAGTACTGCCGCTGGTAGCCGGGATGCGCGTCGCGCCACTTTTTGCGGCTGCCGCGCACGGTCTCGGCATAAACGGGATCGGAACGGATTTTGTCGCGATGATATTCACGCTGGCGTCGCCGCTGGCAGGAAACTTGGCTACACACGGCTCGCTGAGGGTGGTAGCGGGAAGGCTGGAAGACTTGCTGGCAATAAGGGCAGTGGCGATCACTCATCAGGCGGCTCCGGATCAGAATCGAATCCGCTCATTCTGTCCGGCGGCGCGCTTGAAACCTCAGCGCGCCCCAAAAAATCAACCGCCTATAGAGTCTCCTGTAAAGTTTGCACCGCGTCCCCGCCAACGGGACTGCTGCCCATCAAACCGGCGGAACTGATGTTCTTTCTCGCCGGCACCAACAATGGATGCTGGGAGCCGGGCTATGGAGCCGGGAGCGGAGGCGGCGACGGCATCGGCGGCGGCGCGAGCGCCGGGCGCATTTCGGGGAGTTGGTGCAGATGGACGGGAGCTTTCATGCCTGGCTTGGAGGACCGGGGTCCGCGCGGATGTTTGATGGACCTGGTCGACGACGCCACCAACACGACGCTGGCGCGCCTGGGGGAAGAGGAAACGATCTGGGCGGCGGCCGGGGCGTTGCGTGCCTGGATCGAGCGTTACGGGGTACCACGGGCGCTCTACGTGGACTGGAAGAGCTTGTACAAGGGGGCCAGGGCCCGGGAACAGCTGGGCGGAGAAGAGCCGGTGACGCAGTTCGGGCGCATGTGCGCCGAGTTGGGGATCGAGATCATCGCCGCCAACTCGCCGCAAGCCAAAGGGCGGGTGGAGCGGGTGCATGGCACGCATCAGGACCGGCTGGTGAAGAAACTGCGGTGCGCGCAGATCGCGACGCTGGCGGGGGCCAATGCGTACCTGGAGGAGAGCTATCTGGGGGAGCACAACGGGCGCTTTGCTCGGCCCGCGGAGAGGCCGGAGGACTATCACCGGCGCACGCCGAGTAAGGCCGAGTTGGATCGGATTTTCCGGGTGCAGAGCGAGCGGCGGGTGAGCGAGGACTGGGTGGTGCGCTACGAGAACCGGTTTTTCCAACTGGAGCGGCAGCGGCAACACTACGCGCCGGCGGAGGGCAAGGTGCAAGTGTATGAGTCGGGCGAGGGGAAGCTGACGATCGAGTACCGTGTCGTTTTCGATTTCCCAGTGCTCCCGACTCGAAGAGAGTCTAATCCCACCGCGCCAAAGTCACCTCCCGCGTCAGTCTCCCCCAGCAGATTCGAAGGGAGCCTATCCACAGGAATAAGACTCCGTAATAACCCGAGATCGACGCACATTTCAGCCGCTCTTCCAAGCGTTCGTTTCCCTATCAACTTGGTAGGTAATCTCGCGTGTGCTTCGCACGCCCATTTGCCGCATCGCGGCCTTGGAATACGACAATTGCTCGTGCTCTTCCATGTGGCAATAGGCGCACAGCGTCACCAGATTCTCCAGACTGTCGTCCCCGAGCTGGCTTCGGTGTTCCCGGTGATGGACTTGAAGATCTTTCACGGCTCCGCATTTCTGGCACCGCCACTGGTCCCGCCCGAGCACACGCTTCACCAGACGACGATAAGCGGCCTTCGTAAGTTTGATTCGCTTGATCTTCTTCAGCACTCTGGCAGACTCTCCGTGGGTGTCGCGTGATGAATCTCTGCGCCGACCTGACGAATGTAGCCCGGCGGCAGCAGCTTCAGCAGGCGCTCGACGACCAGCACGATGTCGTCGGGAGAGGATTCCTCGGCCTGCCCTGCCAAAAAGTCCGCACAAACCAGCTCCAGGCAGAAGCCGCGCGAACGCTCGGTTCCCGCCATGCGCGAAGCCACGTAAAGCGCTCTCTCAACAACCGGCAACTGGCTCTCGAAGAGCTTGAAGCAGACCATTTCGTAAGGCTCCAGGTCCTCCCCGGTGAAGTAGCGGTGAACTTTCTGCTGCAGTTCCTCCTTGCTCGACTCCTTTGCGGTGTGCAACCAGGTTGCACATTCAAACTTCCGTCCCTGGCTGCGGGCGATCTTGGCGAGCTCGAGCGCCTTCGACCAGCCCAGGCTCTCGATCTCCCCAGTAGGAATCTGCCGCAGGTTGTCGTGGATCGACATGAGATAGTACGCCTTGCGGCGCGAGTCGGGAAACTTGGCCTCGAGATACTCCTCGAAGCTCCCATAACCGAGGCGCCAGTAGCCCTGGTTCCGGACTTCGCAAAGGTGCTTGCCGAGCTCGGCAAATTTCTGGTCCTTCTGCTGGTCGACACGCTCCTCCCAGTGCAGAATCTCATCGATCCGATCGAGGACTTGTTGGGCTTTTGCCTTATCCAACCCGCTGCTCCTCCGTCCGGCTCAGGTTCGCTTCCACCAGCCGCTTCTGGTGCAGGCACAGCCCGAGATACGGGCAGTTCGGGCACTGATTATTCGGGTAGCGGATCCCTGACCGGGGATAAAAGCTGCGCGCTTCCATGTCGCTCACCAGGGTGCCCAGCGTCCGGTCGAATGCCTTCCACTGCCGCTTGCGGATCCGCGCGTGCAAGTACTGGATTTCCGGTTGCTTCTTGCGGATGAAGTTCACCAGACACACATTCTGGATCCGGGTCATCCAGGAGTAGCAGACGAGCTGCGGGTCGAGTTCCAGCACTCGCGGAGAGGCTTCGGGATAACTCAATGTAGAGGTCTTCCATTCGATGACGCACGGGATTTCATCGACCGAACCCAGCGCGTCGATGTAGCCGAGAAAGTCTCGCCCGTTCGCCCCAAAGGGTCGGTGCAGTTTGACCTGCAGGTCCCGCCGCGGGTCCTCGATCCGAACGCGCTGATCGGCGCGGAATCGGCGCAGAAGGTCTTGCCCCTGTTCCAGCATCTTTTCCCAGCTGTCCCCGTTTCCGTATTCGAGCGGCGCGCTTTTGACGCTGGACCACTGGAAACTGAAGAACTCAACCGCCTCTACGGCGAGGAAATGCGCCTCGATCGCTTTCTGGAACACGCGGCCGAACACCAGATTGGCCTTGTCCTCTCGCTCGCGCCAGCCGTCCACATAGCGGTACTTGTATTTCAGTGGACACTGCAGGTAATTCGAGATTTGCGTGTAGCTGTAATGATCCATGTTTGCCCTCCTCTGATTCTTCCCTGCTAAGCCTCGGCCTCCACCATCGCTGGCCTCTCGGCACCCAAGCGTTCCGATAACTCCACCCATTCCTCTTTCGGGGCAAAGCCCTGCACGTCCAGGTGCCGTTGCCCGTTCGTTCCCCAGAACGCGAGCCGGATGACGCCCTCCAGGCCGATGACCCGCCGGTCGTCCAACTCCTCGGCAGCCAGAAGATCCTGGTCATAGCCGAAGTCGTGGAGAAACCAGCGGAGTTTCCACAGGGCGCGTTCGTGGCAGTACAACCGGGTGCGGACATACCTTCCGGAATGCGGCCCGGGATCGAGGATCAGGAAGGTGGCCGCCCGGCAGGGCTTGGCGGCATGACCGGCAGGTTCAAACCGGACGACCCGGACGAGGTACGGACCTTCGAGCAGGGGCTTTCTTTCGTTGGGCTGACTGAGACCTTGAATTTTGGTTCGCATGACGACGGACTCCTTTCGGAAGAAATTCGCCGGACTGAAACGTCCCGCTGAGACTCAAAACCTGTTTTGGTGACAAAGCCCAGGGTGGCAATTCCTCGACTGAGCAGAGGGCAATGCCATAGGCCTTCCGAAGCGCGCGATTGACGGCCCGCGTCTCGGCCATGCGCAGTTCGGCATGGTTGAAGATCAGGGGCGAGACGTTGCCGGGATGGGCGTCGGCATA
>JASHQD010000297.1 GCA_030037755.1 Terriglobia bacterium | reverse complement strand
CGGACGTGCCAACCCTGGTGCTGATCGGCGACATCATCGATCCCCTGACCAAGCAGCGTTACCTGCGCGATCCGCGCAACGTGGCGAAGAAAGCCGTGCAGTACCTGGCCTACACCGGTGTCGCTGACACCGCGTACTTCGGTGCCGAGGCCGAATTCTTCATCTTTGACAACGTCCGCTTCGACCAGGCACAGCAGCACGGCTACTACTTTATCGACGCCGAGGAAGGCCGCTGGAACTCAGGACGCGAGAAGGACAACCTGGGCTACCGCCCGCGCTACAAGGAGGGCTATTTCCCGGTGCCGCCGACCGATCATTACCAGGACCTGCGCTCGGAGATGGTGCTGGCCATGGAGCGCGCCGGACTCGAGATCGAGTGCCATCACCACGAAGTGGCCACCGGCGGTCAGTGCGAGATTGACCAGCGCTTCAACGCCCTGGTAACTTCGGCCGACAACATGATGATCTACAAGTACGTCATCCGCAACGTGGCCCGGCAGTACGGCAAGACGGTGACTTTCATGCCAAAGCCGATTTACGGCGACAATGGCAACGGCATGCACACGCACCAGAGCCTGTGGAAAGACGGCAAGCCGCTGTTCGCCGGCGACCAGTACGCGGGATTGAGCCATCTGGCGCTGTGGTACATCGGGGGCCTGCTGAAGCACGCGCGGGCCTTGGCGGCCATCATTGCGCCCACCACCAATTCCTACAAGCGCCTTGTGCCGGGCTTCGAAGCTCCGGTTAATCTGGCGTACTCGCGCAGGAATCGCAGCGCCGCGGTCCGTATCCCGATGTACTCGGCGAGCCCCAAGGCCAAGCGGCTGGAGTTCCGCCCGCCAGACCCGTCCTCGAATCCGTACCTGGCTTTCGCCGCCATGCTGATGGCCGGACTCGACGGCGTCGAAAACAAGTTCGAGCCCGGCGAGCCGCTCGACAAGGACATCTACGATCTCGGGCCTGAGGAGATGAAGAAAGTGCCCTCGATGCCGGGATCGCTCGAAGAATCACTCGAGGCTCTGGAGAAGGATCACGAGTTCCTGCTCAAGGGCGACGTCTTCAGCGAAGAGTTGATCGAGACCTGGATCGACTACAAGATGAAGAACGAAGTCCAGGCGGTGAACACGCGTCCGCATCCGTACGAGTTTGCCCTGTATTACGACATTTAACGCTGTGATGACGGGAGCGGAAATAAGGGAGTGGGGAACGGGCAAAGTACGAGGGTAGAAGTATGAAGTTCATTTCAAACTTCATACTTCAGCCTTTTTCAAACAATGCCCGCTACTTCCTACTCCCTACTCCCTACTCCCTACTCCCTACTGCCACTTTCCGCGACAGTCCGCGCTATAATCCTGTCTGATGCCGCGTCACATCGACTGGGCCCGCTTTGAAGACGCCAAGGCGGCGAAGAGCGATTTTGAGTGCGTCACGTCGCAGCTGGGTCCGAAGCTCACAGGTCCGCTGGCGGCGCTGCTGACCCAGTCGCCCGACCCCGGCGCGGTTCTGCATCACCTGGAACGCTACGTTCACGCCGCGTCCTCTGACGTGCTGCGCGAGATCGCGCGCAGACCGGCTGCCCTCACTTATCTTGCGGCCGCTTTCGGCTTCGGAACGTCAATGGCCGAAGCGTTTCTCTACGAGCCTGCCCTGGCCGTGCAGTTTGCGCGCGATCGCGGTTTCACATCGCCGGAGTCGCGCGCCGATCTCTTCGAGGATTACGCGCGCTTCGTCGCCACGCGGCCGGCGTCCGAGTTGGCCGAGCATCTCGCCAGCTTCAAGCGGCGGCAGTATGTGCAAATTGCCGTGAAGGATGTTCTGGGGCTCGCGACTCTTGCCGAAACTACCCTGGAACTCTCCGCGCTGGCTGACGTGATTCTCGCCGAAACGCTCCGGCACGCAGACCTGGAGCTGCAGAAGCGTTTTGGCGCGCCGCAATACCGCGACGCGCAAGGTTGCGTGGCCCACAGCGGTTTCAGCATCATCTCGCTGGGCAAGCTTGGCGGAAACGAACTGAACTACAGCTCCGACATTGATCTGCTCTTCGTTTACGCGCGGGACGGCGAAACAGCGGGCGCGGGCTCACCTGGTACCGCGGTCTCAAACAAGGAATACTTCGTGCGGCTCGCGCAAGCGATTACGCGCGACCTCACTGAGCCGACCGCGGCGGGCCAGGCTTACCGCGTGGACCTGCGGCTCCGGCCTGAGGGCGATCAAGGCGATCTGACTTTGGGGCTCGATGCGGCCCTCGACTATTACGGTCACCGGGCGCGCGACTGGGAGCTGCAGATGCTCATCAAGGCGCGGCACTCGTCAGGCGACGCGCGCCTGACGCGCGCCTTTCTGCGCGGCGTCGAACCCTTTGTCTACGGATCGCCGGCCGATCCCGCCGCCATCACCAGCGTTCTGCTCAGCCGCGCCCGCATCGCGCGCCGTCTGGAGGAAGAGCATCCCGAAGCCCTGGACGTCAAACTGCATCCCGGCGGGATCCGCGACGTGGAATTTCTGACGCAATGCCTGCAGCGTCTTCACGGCGCGCGCGAGCCTTGGGTCCGCTCCGGCGGCACTCTCCATGCGCTGCGCAAACTCAACGACAAGGAGTTGCTTTCCGACCGCGATTACGCCGCGCTGACTTCCGCCTATGAATTCCTGCGGCGGGTCGAGCACCGGATCCAGCTCGATCGCGGGCGCCAGAGCCATCGTCTACCGCACGACCCTGCCGCGCTCGACCTGCTGGCGCGCCGGGCAGGCGTGGAAGCGGGCACCGCATCTTCGCCGGGCACGGCGCTCGGAGAACATCTTGACACTCTGATGCTTCAGGTGAAGAGTATCGCGGACCGCTTGTTCTCGCGGGCTGGTTCCGCCCACGCCTCGGCGCCATTCGAGTTGAGGGCGCCGATTTCGGACCGGGATCTGCAGCGCCACTCACACGCCTCGCTGCTGCGTTTGCTCGAGGCGCGTGCACCGGGTGTGGTGCGATTGATTCACGACGCCGCACTTCCGCCTCGCGCCCGGCCGCGTCTCGCGCGCTTCATCGCCGCGATGCTGCAGTCGCCCACGGGTCTCGCGTCAGCCGGCGAATGTCCCGCCGCTCTGGACGCCGCCTTGGAAGCGGTCCGGGTGAGCGAACACCTATCCCGTGAGCTCGTACGCCACGTTGGAGACCTGGGG
Organism: Terriglobia bacterium; assembly: GCA_030037755.1. GTDB lineage: Bacteria > Acidobacteriota > Terriglobia > UBA7540 > UBA7540 > Gp13-AA77. The sequence goes on along the minus strand of JASHQD010000297.1, from coordinate 5,928 downwards.
CGGTTCGCGATGGCGAAGCATCCAGACACGGCGACGGCGCAGTTGAACATGCCGCTTGAAGCGCCAGCCGCAATCGGGTCACGCGCGGAAATCACGCGTGCTCCGGCAGCGGCATTCGCGTGGGTAACGGAAGAAGGACTTGGTCCGCAGGACATGCTCTTTCTACTTCGCCACGACTATCACGCCGGGATTCTTGAGCTTGGGCTCCGTGACTGCGGCACGCTCGACAATATCTTCGAGGCGCTCGGCCGCTGGTCGGATCTCGCCTCAACCGCCATCGCGACGGCCTTCGCGATAGCCAGCCGGTCGCATCCTGGCATCCGGCATGAAAGCGCGGCTTTGGCTGTGCTGGCGCTGGGCAGGCTCGGTCTCAATGAATTCGATCTGGGTTCGGACGCGGACCTGTTCTTCGTCGCGCCTTCGGGCGCCGGTCCGGATGTTCTGGCGCGTTGTACTCGCCTGGCAGAGAGAACGATCGAAGCGCTCTCCAGTTACACCAGCGAAGGCGCGGTCTTTGCTGTGGACACGCGGCTCCGGCCTCGCGGTCTGGAGGGAGAACTGGTTGTCACTGAGGACGCGTTGTTCGATTACGTTCTGACGGCAGCGCAGCCTTGGGAGGCTCTCACGTACCTCAAGATGCGCCCTATGGCCGGCGATGCGGAATTGGGTAACAGCGCGGCTCGGGGCGCGATGGAGCGCGTGTTCCATCGCTTCGGCGCCCAGCCGTCTCTCGCTCCGGCGCTGATCGAGATGCGGCGCCGCCTCGAGAAGGAGATCAAAGGCAAGCCCGCTTCGACCAAGACTGCGATTGGTGGCTACTACGACGTGGACTTTATCGTCTCCTGCCTGCGCATTCGTTACCAGCTCGGTTTGCTTGCGGGTTCGAACACGCGCGAGCAGATTGAATTGCTGGCGGCAACCGGAATGATCCCGGATGGCGACGCCCGCACGCTCCTCGAGGGCGCGACCTACCTGCGCGCACTGGATCATGCCGTGCGTCTTGTGACCGGACGGGCGTCGCGGGGCTGGTCCGAGCGGCCGGGCCAGGTAGAAGGTGTAACGCACCTGCTTCGCGCGTGGCGCTTGCTTGGCGTACACAACTCTCCACTCGCGCATCTCGAGCGAGTCCAGAGGCAGAACCGCGCGGTCTTTGAGAAATCCCTCGCTGCCCGGTGAGACGGCAAGCGAAAACCGCCGGCTAGTTTATAATCGCACCGATGCAATACCAGAACAGCGGAAGATACGAATACCGCCCGTCCGCGGTGGACCGGGCTGTGGATAGCGTCCGCACATTCTGGCGCCGCGTCAGCGAAGGCCTGGAATTGCAGGATTTGTGGGGCCAGTTCAAAGCCGACGCGCGCGCCGGTTACGCGCTGTATTCCAGGGAAGTCGACTGGGAAGTCGTGCCGGGCGAGCCCAACTGGAAACGCTACTGGAGAATCTTCAAGGCGCTGTTCTGGGCGATGGTCATGAAGCTCTCGCCGGCGCGCCGCGTCCTGCTGGTTCTCTCGCTTTTCCTGGTGCTGCTTGGCATGTTCAGCACCCAGATCGACGTTTCCGACCACACCCAGATCAACATCGGCGGCGGGCAGGCGGTGCTGGGCGCGATCGGTCTGCTGTTGCTGCTGGCGCTCGAACTCGCGGATCGCGTCACCATGAAGCGCGACCTCGAGATTGCCAAGGAAATCCAGCATTGGCTGGTGCCCGATGCCGCGCCGGTGATCCCCGGCGTCGAGATCGCCTTCGCTTCGCGCGCCGCCAACACTGTCGCCGGCGACTACTACGACGCTTTTCTTCGCAAGTCGAAGGACGGCGCCAGCGCGGCCGCTTCGGACCAGGCAAACGGACAACGCCTGCTGATCGTGGTGGCGGACGTGGCGGGCAAGAGCGTCCCCGCAGCGCTGCTCATGGCGACGCTTCAGGCGAGCCTTCGCACGCTCGCGCTCGAGCCCGGATCGCTCCTCGACCTCGTCGCGGGCCTGAACTCCTACGCTTGCGAACACAGCCAGAGCGGGCGCCGCTTCACGACGGCATTCCTTGCGGAACTCGACCTCGCCACCTCGACACTAACCTACGTCAATGCCGGGCACAACGAGCCCATGCTGATGCGGGCCGGCGGCGCCCTCGAGCGCCTCGCCGAAGGCGGGCTGCCGCTCGGCATCATGCGAAACGCGCGCTACGAATCAGGGCAGGTGGCACTGGCGAATGGGGACAGGCTGGTTATATTCACGGACGGCGCTGTGGAGGCGGAGGACGGGAACGCGAACGAGTTCGGCGAGCCGCGACTGCTGGCCGGTTTGCAACTGGGACGGCGAAGCAGTCCAGCGGACGCCCTACGGCAACTCATGAGCGCCATCGAAATGTTCGTTGGCCACGCTCCGCAACACGATGACATCACCTGCCTGATTCTCGACCGCAAGTGACCCATCGCTGTAGCGGCGGTGTCTCCACCGCCGGACGTCGCACTTCGCGGCATGACCTAAGGAACGCGGCGGTGTCTCCACCGCCCCACGTCGCACTTCGCGGCATGACCAAGGAACGCGGGGTGTCTCCACCGCCCCACGTCGCACTTCGCGGCATGACCAAGGAACGCGGCGGTGAGGACACCGCCGCTACAGCGACCCATCGGCGCTGAGGACAGCGCCGCTACAGTTCAGCGGCGCGCCAGGCTGCGCAGCACCGTCTGCAGGATGCCACCGTTGCGGTAGTAATCCGCGTCGATCTGCGAATCGAGCCGCGCCACGACATTGAACTCGCGCCGGGATCCATCGGCCGCCGTGGCGACGACCTTCAACTCCTGGCGTGGGCGGATCTCGCTGGTCAGTCCCTCGATGTCGTACGATTCTTCGCCGGTCAAACCCAGGCCAGCGGCGTTCTCCCCCGGCTTGAAGACCAGCGGCAACACGCCCATCCCGACCAAATTGCTGCGATGGATGCGCTCGTACGATTCGGCGATCACCGCGCGGACGCCCAGCTGCAGCGTTCCCTTCGCGGCCCAGTCGCGCGACGATCCGGTGCCATACTCCTTGCCGGCGATCACCAGCAGCGGCACGCCCTCGCGCTGGTAACGCATGGCGGCATCGTAGATGGTCATTGGCTCGCGATCGGGAAGGTGCAGCGTGACGCCGCCTTCGGTGTTCGGCGCCAGTAGATTCCGCAGCCGGATGTTGGCGAAGGTGCCGCGGACCATTACGCGATCGTTGCCGCGCCGCGATCCGTAGGAATTGAAATCACGCTTCTCGACGTGATGCTCGACGAGATACTTGCCCGCGGGACTCGCGAGCGCGATATCCCCCGCCGGCGAGATGTGGTCCGTGGTCACCGAGTCGCCGAGCAGCGCCAGCACGCGCGCGTTGCGGATCGGCTGCACGGGTTGCAGATCGAGCGTCATGCCCGTGAAGAACGGCGGTTCCTGGATGTAGGTCGATTCGTCTTTGAAATCGTAGAGATCGCCGCCCGAGACGGGCACCGCGTTCCAGGTCGCGTTGCCGTTCCAGACATCCGCGTAGCTGCGCCGGAACATTTCCGGACGCACGGCGCGACTCATGGCCGCGTCTACTTCCGACTGGCTGGGCCAGATGTCGCGCAGGTGCACCGGCTGCCCGTCGCGATCCTTGCCGATCGGATCGCGGTCGAGATCGATGTCCACGGTGCCGGCGAGCGCGAAAGCCACCACCAGCGGCGGCGACGCCAGGTAATTCGCCTTGACCTGCGGATGAATCCGGCCTTCAAAGTTGCGGTTACCCGAGAGCACCGCGGCGGTCACGACGGGATTTGCGCTCAGAGCGTTCGCGACCGGCTCGGGCAGCGGTCCACTGTTCCCGATGCAGGTGGTACAGCCGTAGCCCACAAGATCGAATCCGAGCGATTCGAGCGCGGGCATCACTCCCGCCTCTTGCAGATACTCGGTCACCACTTTCGATCCCGGCGCGAGGCTGGTCTTCACGTAGGAGGGCACTTTCAAGCCGCGCTCGGTCGCTTTCTGCGCGAGCAATCCGGCCCCCAGCATCACCGAGGGATTCGACGTGTTGGTGCACGACGTGATCGCCGCGATCACCACTGCGCCGTTACTCAGGCTCTCGCGCGTGCCGTTCGATTGGACCATCGCGGTCCGCTCGAGCTCGGCCTCGCCCAGCCCGAATCCGCGCTCTTTGGCGGGCGCGGTCAGTGATTTTCGGAACGATTCCTTCAATCGTGACAACGGCACGCGATCCTGCGGACGCTTGGGCCCGGCGAGCGTTGTCTCAACCGTGGCCAGATCGAGTGAAAGCGTGTCGCTGAAGACGGGATCCGGCGCCGAGTCGGTGCGGAACAGGCCTTGCTCCTTCCAGTAGCGCTCCACGCGGTCGACTTCTTCGTCGGTTCGTCCGGTGGCCCGCAGATAGCGCAGCGTTTCGGAGTCGACGGGGAAGAATCCCATGGTTGCGCCATACTCGGGCGCCATATTGGCGATGGTGGCGCGATCGGGCAGCGACATCTGCGAGAGTCCGGGCCCGTAGAACTCGACAAACTTCTCGACCACTCCCTTCTTGCGCAGCATCTCCGTCACGGTCAGCACCAGATCGGTGGCGTTCACGCCCTCGCGCAGAGCACCGGACACTTTGAATCCCACAACCTGCGGCGTCAGCATGTAGTAAGGCTGCCCGAGCATCGCAGCCTCGGCTTCAATGCCGCCCACGCCCCAGCCGAGCACGCCGAGACCATTGATCATCGTCGTGTGCGAGTCGGTGCCGACCAGCGTGTCAGGGAAAACCTGCCGCTCGCCGTCCACTTCGCGCTCGACCACGACTTTTGCGAGGTACTCGAGGTTCACCTGGTGCACAATTCCGGTCGCGGGCGGCACCACGCGGAAATTGCGGAACGCCTGTTGCCCCCAGCGCAGAAATTCGTAGCGCTCGCGGTTGCGCTTGAATTCGATCTCGGCGTTGAGCGCGAGAGCGCGCGGCGTGCCGAAGGCGTCGACCTGGACGGAGTGATCGATGACCAGGTCGACGGGCACCAGTGGATTGATCTTCGCCGGGTCGTCGCCAAGGCGCTTCATCGCCGATCGCATGGATGCGAGATCGACGACCGCGGGAACGCCGGTGAAATCCTGCAGGATCACGCGCGCCGGACGAAACGGCAGTTCGCGCGCGCTCGCCCCAGTTGGATTCCATGCCGCCAGCGCTTTGACGTCATCTTCGGTGATTAGCCGGCCGTCGACATTTCTCAGCACCGATTCCAGCAGAATGCGGATCGAGACCGGCAATCCCGATATCGCGCCGAGTCCGGCCTTCTCGAGTGCGGGCAGACTGTACAGGACGGCATCGCCGGACGATGTATCGAAGTCCTTGCGGGCCTCGAACGGGTTGAATTTCGGGCTGTTGGGCATGTGTGTCAATCCTGAGGGCAAGGTCGGGACGAGGCAGCGAGCCAAAGTCCCTTATTCCCTTTATACACCCGCGCGCGACGGCGTGTCACGGCGCGCGACCGCATCCGCGCTGTTTGGGGATTCGATTCGTCATCGGGCTGCGATCCGGCACAGCGAACGCCGCAAGTTCGCCCGATTGCTCGCTCCCGGACCGATTTTCGATCGATTTCTGGCTTTTGACCGCTTTTTCCTGGCTTGGGTGGCGCTTTGTGCGCTTCTGAGGGCGGAAGCCCTGTGTTTTCAATAGATTGCGTGCCGCCATCGATACTTTCGGTCGATATTATTCATTCCACATGACTTATGGGTTGTTTGGGTGTGCTTTTCGGCGGCCGCACGATTCCCGGCCGGCGGGCGGAAACCGATAGGCTCACCCTGGCGGCTGATGCCTGGAATTGCCGCTGCTTCAACAGGCATAACCAACTCACGCCACGAGTCCTGGGAAGCTGTTCCAGCCTCTGGGCTACGTATCGCACGCACTCCGGGGAATATTTGTGATGGGCGTCACGGCTGCCGGTGTC